>DGTW01000109.1 GCA_002393835.1 Treponema sp. UBA4326 | reverse complement strand
ATTTTGTTTACAAGGCCGGTTATTGCCGGAACATCGCCGATAAAGGCAAAATCAATGCTTTCTGAAACAAAGGCCTCATTTGCGTATACGCCGTTTTCAAAAGCATAATATTCAACCTTGTATCCGATTTTTGCGAATTCTTCTTCAAGATAGCCAAGTTCCTTCGCAACGGAAATGATTCCAGAGTAGTTAAATGAACCAGCACCGTTTACATTTCCTATCCTGACTGTTTTTTTTGATTCTGCCCATGATGTTCCTGATAAAAGGAAAAAGGCAAAAATACTTATAAATAAGGCAAGTTTTTTCCTCATATTTAAATTTCCTTATGATTTTTTAGCTTAAAAAAAAGAGGATAGCAGAAATTCCGCTATCCTCAAGTTGACTTGTTAGATATGAACTTTTTTAAATTCTTGTGTTTTACTTGTTGCAACAGCAACAGCCGCACAAATCGGCCATGCACTGACCGAAACTGATTGAATTGTGATTCGTTCTCATTGTGACCTCCTTGCACTTGATTTTTGCTGATGTTGTTGGAAACTCCCTCCTCTCAACATCATCTGCTCTTGTTATAACCTATTAAACCTATATGGTCAATAGGTAAATAAGATTTTTTTTCACTATCTCTCCTTCAATAATACAACATTCAGCTATTCGCCAAACTTTCTGCCACTTCCACGGCTCCCCGTATTCCTGCATGGGTACGGCTGAGAATTACTTTCCTTCCGGCCGGATATGAGGTCAGAATTATCGGAGCCTGCTTTTTTTCTGCCGTGCATTTTTCTAGTGCGGAGGCGAGAATCAGGTTGCTTTCTGTGTAGCGGAGAAGGCCCTGTATCTCTGTTGAGTCCTGGGCGAAGTAGACCTTTTCTGCAATGTCCTTCAGGCTTTCAGCTTTTGCGCTTTCCGGGTTATCGTCTGAAGGAAAAAAATCCGTGATTATAGCCGTGGCAATCTCTGAGCCGAAGTATTTTTTCAGAAATCCTGAATATTTGACTACGCTTGCTTCATCCCCAACTATGTCAACACTTTTCGCCAGATGATTCTCATAGTAGGCTTCCCTGAGGCTTGAAAAATAATAGGCAAAGTCAGCCGCTTCTTCTTCAAGAAAGGCCTTTGCCGGAGCAAAATCAAGATTCAGGGAATCTGCCACTTTTTTCAGGAACTTCGCCGTCTCATCAAGTCCCAGTGGGATTGAGTCAAAGGAAATTGTGGGAATGGAGTAGAGTTCCGTAAGCTTGTCTGCAGGAGCCTTTCCCCAGCGTGAAAAAACTATGTTCAGTGAGGCGTTTTTTGCCTTCAAAAGCTCCTCGCTTCCGTCTTCCTTTCCGAAAAATGTGTTGGTTTTGATTCCAAGGGAAGAGAGAATCCTCTTGATTTCCGCAAGGTCGCCCTTGTAGAAGATGTCCTTCTGGGGAATGATTCCGAAAATATTTACGAGATTTTTTTCTTTTTGAACTCCAGAATTTTCGATTTTTGGGAGGTTCTGGAAAATTTCGGTCAGAATCTGCTGGTAACCGTAGTGAACGTCGCCGTGAAAGCCTGCCGAAAGTCCGTCAATGACCTTCTCTCCCTGCTCCTGAACTTCACGAACCATTGCATCCACATCGTCGCCGACCATGGCCGAAGGACAGCTGTTCAGGACCACATAGAGCTTTCCGTCAATCACTTTCAGTGTGTTTTTTATCTGCTCACGAAGTCTTGAGGCACCTCCAAATATGATGTGTCTTTCCTGCATGTTTGTTCCGGGAACCTCATCAGTTCGGATGAAGGGGGCGGCTGAGCCTGAGGCAAGGCCTGCAAGGTAGCTCTGGTAGGCACAGCCCGCCGTTGAATGAACCACAGGAACCGTATTTTTTATGGCTTGAATTGTCTGCAAAGCCCCCTGAAAAGCACATCCATTTCTCGGACTTTTTAAAATCTTTTGCATAGCATTTTTTCCTTATTTTGTTTCCTGTTTGACATACCAGCTTCCGCTTTTCTTAAGCCAGCCTTCCTTGTAAAGGGAAGTTGTGGTAGCCGTGAAAATTGACGCAGACTTTATCGCCTTAATAATCTCATTGATGCCCGAATAGCCGTAAATCTGTGAATTTTTTAGTGAGACTGGAAGCACTCCCTGGTCGGCCGCAAATGAGACAGAACCTGTCTGACTGATGTAGTAGTCTGGCTTCAGTTTTGAAAGGGCATTTGCCTTCTCAAAATACTGTCCGCTTCCCACAATCACCGGGGTCAGGGAAGGAACTGCGTCAAGGCGCTGGAGGACGCTGCGGTTTTCGAGGTCAAGGGTCTGAACCGAAAAGCCCGTGATTTCTCCGCCCAGTCTTGTAAAGAGGGTGAAGAATCGGGGCGTGTCAGAAAGTTTTCCGTCAAAATAGATTTTCTTTTCCGAGAGAATCTGGTCTGAGAGGGCCTTCTGAAAGTCTTTTTCCTTTTCCTGAATGATTTTCTCAGCCTCATCTTCCTTTCCGAATACCTTTGCGATGTTCCTCAAAAATGAATTCGTTCCCTGCAGGCCAATCGGGGCATCTGTCTTTATGTAGGGAACGCCGAAAGAATCACGCAATTCCTCGGCAAGATAGGCCCCTTCGTCAGCCGAGAGAACCACGGTTGCCGTTGCTTTTCCAGTTTTTTTTATTTTGTCAACGGAGCCGAAGCGGGGAAAGACATTGCTTTCGATTCCGATTTCAGCCAGCAGACTTTCTATGGCCTTTAGCGACTCTTCTTTTTCTGAAAAAGAAATGATATTGAGGAAGTTTTCCTTTTCTTCAGATTTCTCAGTGATTTTTTTCAGAATTGAATGGGAAATGATGTCGTAGGCTCCAAGGGAAGTCTTTGTCTTAAAGCCGTCCGAGTAGACGAAAATGAGCTTGATGTTGAATTCGTCCTCTAGTTCGAATATTACGGAATTCACGTCGTCGTTATTGATGGCGATGACGGGGCTTCCCACGATGAAAATGACCTTTGGATTCACCTCCTCCACGATTTTTGAGATTGCCTTGTGGAGCTTTGAGTCGCTTCCAAGAATGGTGTCTTTTTCCTGCAAATTCGTCGAATAGACATTGCCTTCATGCTCGAAATTGAAGAAAAGGCCTGATGAGGCGCAACCTGCTACCCCATGAACTACCACTGCCGCCTGCTCAATCGATGAGAGTGCCCTGAGGGCGGCGATGATTTCGTCCTCGTTTATCTGGGTGAATGTCCTGATTCTCTGCTTTATTTCACTTCCGCCGCTTTCGTTTTTCAACTGCTCCAGGGTGCCGTTAAAGTGGCTGAGACTGCTGAGCCTTTTTTCCCTGGTGACAATTTTTCTTTCGTCAAGATATGCCATATTAAAGTCCTTCAGCGCCCCGCACAACGCCGCCGTTCAGGTCATAGAGCTTGTCGCCCCATTCCCTTGCCCAGTCTCTGAGTTCCGTCACACCAAGAGGGTTTGGAACCACCAGATTTTCATTTTCAGCAATGTGCTTTGCCAACTTTCTGTACAAGTCTGCCTGAGGGGAGGTGGGATTGGCTTCGATTACCGTTTTTCCATACAATTCGCTCTGTTGAACGACGATTGAGCGCTCAATGTAACCTGCAACGCTTGTTCCAGTGCGTTTCGTAAAGTCATCAATAATTTCACGGGAATAACCGGCCGTAATTGAGTTTGCAATCACGCCGCCAAGCCTTGCGCCTCCTGTTGGAGCGTACTTGTTGATTGCCTTGAAGAGGTTGTTGGCCGCATAGACCGCCATGAAGTCAGAGGAAGAGACGACATAGGCTCGGTCTGTAATTCCGTCACGGATTGGAACCGCAAAGCCTCCGCAGACAACGTCACCAAGAACATCATAGAGGACATAATCAGGTTTGAATTCCTCAAAAAGATGAAGCTCCTGTAAAAGTGTTACTGCCGCATTGATTCCCCGTCCCGCACAGCCTACGCCAGGAACAGGACCGCCAGACTCGATACAAAGGACGTTCTTGAAACCGCTGACGGAAATGTCGCTCAAAGAAACTTTGTTTCCGCTTCTAAGACTGTCCAGAACTGTGGGAAGATAGTTGTTTCCCCTCAGAGTGTTTGTTGAGTCGCTTTTGGGGTCACAGCCGATCTGGATGACCTTGTATCCGGCCTCTGCCAGTGCTGCGCTAATGTTTGATGTGGTCGTAGATTTTCCGATTCCACCCTTTCCGTAAATTGCGATGTGTTTTCCGATTTTTGCCATGATTTTCTCCTAATTTTTTAGATTATGTATTCCACCGACTGTTTCTGAGGCTCGTCGAAGAAGTGCTCGTAAATCCTTTTCTTGTAGAAAGAAAAGTCCGGGCTGCCCCTCGTTCGGTCGCCTGTCTCCACTCGGATTACTTCCTTTATTTCACCCGGTCTGGCTGACATGACCACGATTCGCCTTCCCAGGTAAATTGCCTCGTCAATGTCGTGGGTGACCATGATCATCGTCGTCTTCTCTTCTTCCCAAATCCGCAGAAGCTCCTGCTGCATCTGGATTCTCGTGAGGGCGTCAAGGGCGCCGAAAGGCTCGTCAAGAAGCAGAATTTTTGGGTTTGTGGAAAGTCCCCGGGCTATGGCCGCCCTCTGACTCATGCCGCCTGAAAGCTGGGAAGGGTAGGCGTTCTCAAAGCCAGTGAGCTTTACCAGGTCAATGTGCTTCTGGACGATTTCCTCCCTTTCTTTCCGGTCTAGGCTTCCCAATCCAAAGCCAATGTTCTCTTTGATTTTAAGCCATGGAAGAAGACGGTGCTCCTGAAAAACCATGCCGACTTCAGGCGAAGGACCCAGAATTGACTTTCCCTCCCGCAGAATGTTTCCGCTGGAATGTTTTTCAAGTCCTGCAATGATTTTGAGCAGGGTGCTCTTTCCGCAGCCTGAATGACCGACGATGGTGATGAACTCTCCCTCTTCGATGTCCAGGTTAATGTCCTTCAATACCTGAATCTCTTTTCCGTCGACATTGAATGTCTTGTTAAGGTGCTCGATATGTAAGATTTCCGCCATTTCTTCCTCCTACACGTCAGCCTTTTTCTTCGCCCATGGAGTCAAATACTTGAAGATGAGCGAAATCAGCTTATCCATAATGATTCCAACGATTCCGATTACAATCATGCAGACGATGACGATGTCAGAGCGCATGAGGCTTCTAGCATCACTCAGGCGGTAGCCGATTCCTGATGAAGAAGCAATCAATTCAGCCGCAACCACCGCCATCCAGGAGCTTCCCAGTCCCAGCTTCAATCCCACCAGCATGTGGGGAAGGGCATGAGGCAGGTAAACCTTGGTGAAGGTCTTCCAGCGGCTGAGCTTGTATAGCTGGGCAAGCTCAATATAGCCCTGGGGCGTGCTCAAGATTCCGTTCAGCGTATTGGTCATAATGGGGAAAAAGGCCGCCATGACGATAATCACTGTCTTTGAAAGTTCCTTGATTCCAAACCAGAGTATAATCAGTGGAATCCAGGCAATGTTTGGAATCTGCCTGATTGTGGTAAGGGAGCCGTGGAAGATTTTGTAGACGCTTGACGACATTCCCATGAGGGTTCCCAGAAGAACGCCTGTGAGAATCGAAAAGAAATATCCCCGGATTACCCGAAGAATGGAAATGGAAATGTCCTTTTGCAGTGTTCCCGACTTTACAAGCTCGACGAAGCCGTCTTTAACACCCGAAATTCTGGGAAGAATGCTCTGGGAAATATCCATAAAGTGTGTCGCATAAAGCCAGGCGGCAATAACGCCCAGGGGAATAAGAGTTCTGAGTAAAATCGCTTTTGTTTTATTCATAAAAGTACCTCTTTTGCAAAAAAAAGCCGGAAGTCTGGTAAGACAGGATGAAGTCCCGTTTTTTCCAAACTTCCGGTTGTCCGGTCAGTTTTTTAATATTGATATTTTTAAATGTATGTTTTTTTTGTATTACAAGGCGGCCTTGATTTCCTCAACCTTGCTGAGTTTTTCCCAGGTGAAGTCGGGATCGTTTCGGCCAAAGTGACCGTAGGCCGCAGTTTTCTTATAGATTGGGCGACGAAGGTCAAGATCGCTGATGATGGCGGCAGGTCTCAAATCGAATACCTTGTTGATGACTTCAACGATTTTCTCGTCGCTTACCTTTCCGGTTCCGAATGTGTCAACTGCCACAGAGACAGGCTTTGCAACACCGATTGCATAGACCAGCTCCACCTCAAGTTTTTTTGCAAGTCCTGCCGCCACAAGGTTCTTTGCGACCCAGCGGGCAGCATAGGCGGCCGAGCGGTCAACTTTCGTAGGATCCTTGCCACTGAAAGCTCCGCCACCGTGACGGCCGGTTCCACCGTAAGTGTCAACGATGATTTTTCTTCCGGTCAGGCCTGAGTCTCCCTGAGGACCACCGATAACGAATCGGCCTGTGGGGTTAATGAAGTAGATTGTCTTGTCGTCAAGAAGTTCAGCTGGAATTACAGGTTTGATGACCTTTTCAATTACGTCCTTTCGAATCTGCTCCAGGTGGATTTCTGGATTGTGCTGGGTTGAGACTACAATCGTGTGGATTCTTTTGACCTTTCCCTCGTCGTCAAACTCAACCGTGACCTGAGACTTTCCGTCCGGCCTCAAATAGGGAAGAATGCCTTCTTTCCTTACTTTTGCCAGCTGCTTTGTAAGTCGGTGGGCAAAGCTGATTGCTGGCGGCAGGAATTCCGGGGTTTCGTCCGTGGCATAGCCGAAAATGATTCCCTGGTCTCCAGCCCCTGTTCCGAAATCTTCCTTGCCGCCTGATTCCTTTGATTCGAAGGCCGTGTCAACGCCCAGGGCAATGTCTGCCGACTGCTCATCGATTGACTGCAAGACTGCGATTGAGTCTGCGTCAAAGCCCTCAAAATTGCCGGTGTAGCCGATTTCACGGATTGTATTTCGGACTGTCTTTGAAATGTCTACATAAGCCTTTGTGGTAATCTCGCCTACAATGAGGGCCAGGCCTGTGGCTACTGTTGTTTCTGCCGCAACTCTTGAATACGGATCCTGAGTGATGAGGGCATCAAGGATTGCGTCTGAAATCTGGTCTGCGATTTTATCTGGATGTCCTTCCGTTACTGATTCTGATGTAAATAATCTTGCCATTTTTTTTATTCTCCCTTTTATTTTTAGCGGAATCTGATTTTTTCGTTTTTGTCGACCTGAACAATCTTTGCGTCTTCCACATGGATTGTGAGCGAGCCGAACTTGATGTTTTTAATCAGTTCCTCAACTTTTTTAATTTCCTCGCTGCTGCTCTTCTTTATCACAACAGCTGCGTTTTTAATGTTTTCTGTTCCCATTTCTTGTACCTCTTTTAGAAAGATTTTCAGAAAGTACAGTCGAAAAAGAGAAGATGCTTGAATTTAAAGTGCCTTAAGTTTTTCATTGATAAACTCTCTCCGTCAGCAATATATGTTTTGTTTTTCTATAACCTATAAAACCGATAGGTAGAATATGAAATGCAATATAGCTTTCTGTATTTTTTCTGTCAAGAGTTTTTCTGAAAATTTACAATTTTTTAGAAATCTTTGCCTTTTCTCTTGCCCAAAAAAATGAATAATGATATATTTTTGTAAAACCTATTAAAGAACTAGGTAAAAGGGTGAAAAAATGGGATTCAATACAGAAGCATTGCATAAAGGTCTCGTAAAAGATGAAAGCTTTGGTGCTACGATTACGCCGGTCTATCAGGTGAGTGCCTTTGGCTACAAAGATATGGAGACTCTTGAGCGGGTTTTTGGAGGAAAGTCTTCGGGCTTTGCCTACACCCGCATCGGAAATCCTACTGTGGCTTCTTTTGAATCAAGAATAAATGCCCTTGAACACGGTTTTGGTGCGGTCGCAACAGCTTCGGGAATGGCCGCCATCTCCCACGGACTTATGAATTTTCTCTCTGCTGGAGACAACATTATTGCCTCGGCTGGTCTTTATGGCGGGACAATCCAGCTTTTTTCTATATTCAAACAGTTCAATATTTCCATTACATACACCAGTGATTTTTCCCATGAAAATCTTGAAAAACTCTATAAGGAAAACACAAAGGCGATTTTTGCTGAGACAATAGGAAACCCCAGTCTTACTGTCATTGACATCGCTTCCATCGCAGAATTCGCCCACAAAAAAGGAATTCCCCTTGTAATCGACAACACAACGGCAACTCCCTTTCTTGTGACACCAATTGACCTTGGAGCCGACATAGTAATTCATTCTTCATCAAAATACATAAACGGCTCGGCGGACGCAATATCAGGCGTTGTAATTTATTCTGGAAAATTCAAGTGGGATTTTGACCGTTTTCCAGCTCTAAAGGAATACAAGGCCTTCTCAAATCTCTCTTATCTGGTTCGCCTTCGAAAAGATTTTTGGGCCAGCATGGGAGGCTGCCTGTCTCCTTTCAATGCCTTCCTCAACATCATAGGCCTTGAGACCCTGGGCCTCCGCATTCAGAAAATCAACGACAATGCCAGAATTCTTGCTGAGGAATTAAATAATATAGAAGGAATTTCGGTAAATTACCCCCTTTTAAAAGGAAACAGCAACAGAGATCTTGCCCAAAGGCAGCTAAAGGGCTACGGCGGAGGCATCCTTACTATCAGCACTGGAAGCCGGGAAAAGGCATTCAAGCTCATAAATTCACTTAAAACGGCAATCATTGCCTCAAATATTGGTGATGTGCGCACTCTGGTGATTTATCCGGCGACCACGCTTTTCCTTCACAATACAAAGGAAGAAATGAATGCGGCCGGCGTATTTGATGACACGGTTCGCGTGAGCGTGGGAATTGAAGACATAGAAGATTTGCTTGCAGATTTCAGGCAGGCGATTTTATAGAGGTACATTCAGGAGGAAGAAAATGGCAGGAACAGTCGATAAGGCGGCATTGAAGGCCGGAGGTCTCATGCCCCAGGTTCAGCAGGGAAAATATTCCCTTAGGGTTATGACAATCGGCGGAAATATGACGGCGGAGCAAATCGCTACAATTTCAAAGGTTGCTCAAAAATACGGTCACGGTTATGTTCACATGACAAGCCGTCAGGGAATCGAAATTCCTTTCATTGATGTCGAGGATGTTGATGTCGTAAAGGCAGAACTTTTGGAGGGAGGGGTTCCAACTGGCGTTTGTGGCCCCAGAGTTCGCACTGTCACTGCATGCCAGGGCAAGGATGTCTGTCCAAACGGCCTCATCAACACTTACGAAATCGCTGAGGAATTCCACAAGCGATACTTTGGCCGTGAGCTTCCCCATAAATTCAAGTTCGGCGTTACAGGCTGCCGGGCCAACTGTCTCAAAACCGAGGAAAACGACTTTGGCGTAAAGGGTGGCATGGAAGTCAAAGTTGACAACGAAAAGTGCAAGAAGTGCGGAGTCTGCGTTAAGACCTGCCGCTGGAATGCAATCACCCTGGACAAGGCCACAGGCATTAGCTTTGACCAGTCAAAGTGCGTCAAGTGCGGCCGCTGCGTTAAGGCATGTCCTTTTGACGCATGGAGCGGAGAAGCCGGCTATGTGGTCTCTCTGGGCGGTCTCTTCGGCAATGAAATTTACAAAGGCGAGTCATTCCTTCCATTAATTAAGGACAAGGACACACTTTTCCGAGTTGCTGATGCCGCCATCACTTTCTTTGCTGAAAACGCAAAGCCCAGCGAGCGGTTTAGGTTCACGATTCAGCGCACGGGAGAAGAGAATTTCAGAAAAGTTATTTTTGATGCCTACAAGGGTGTCGAAAAGTCGGAGGAAAAAAATGGCTGATTATGTTTCAGAGAATGGCGTTAAGGCTGATGATTTTGTTGACATAACTGACAAAGTGTGTCCCCTCACATTCGTAAAGGCAAAAGTCGCCCTTGAAGAGCTTGATGACGGCCAAATCCTTGCAATCAAGCTGAATGACGGGGAGCCTGTTCAGAATGTTCCCCGTTCGATGAAAGATGAGGGGCATCAGGTTCTTGAGCTGAACGAAAACAGCGACGGAACTTACATGCTTTATGTTCAGAAAAAAGAGAATTAAAAAATCGCTGATGCGGAATTTCAGGAGAAAAAAATGACGATTACAGTTGCAGGAACAAAAAAAGAAGTAAAAGACGGACTCACGCTTCCCCAGCTCATTGAGCAGGAAAAAGTTGAGACTCCCCAGTATGTTACGGTTTCAATAAATGAGGAATTCATTCAGAAAGATGAAGAAGAAACGACGGTTCTAAAAGAAGGCGATTCAGTTGAATTCCTCTACTTCATGGGAGGCGGACAATAATGGCAATGACAGACGAGCAGATTGAGCGCTATTCACGCCACATCATACTCAATGAAGTCGGCGTAAAGGGACAGAAAAAGCTATTGAATGCAAAAGTCCTTATTATCGGAGCCGGAGGCCTCGGAGCGCCTGCCGCCATGTATCTTGCGGCTGCTGGCGTTGGCACAATCGGAATCGTGGATGCTGATGTGGTTGACCTTTCAAACCTTCAGAGGCAGATTATCCACGCTACGGCCGATGTGGGAAAGCCAAAGGTTAAGTCGGCGGAAGAAACAATGAAGGCCATGAATCCTGATGTTGAGGTTAAAACTTATCAGCTTTTCGTAAATTCAAGTAATATCAGGGAGCTTATCCGGGAGTATGATTTCGTGATTGACGGAACTGACAATTTCCCGGCTAAATTCCTCATAAACGATGCCTGTGTCATGGAAAAAAAGCCCTTCAGCCATGCGGGAATTATCCGTTTTAAGGGACAGCTTATGACCTACATTCCTGGACAAGGGCCATGCTACCGCTGTGTATTCAAGGATCCGCCTCCAAAAGATGCCGTTCCTACCTGCAAGCAGGCCGGCGTCATCGGTGCCATGGGTGGCGTTATCGGAAGTCTTCAGGCAATGGAAGCCATAAAATATATCGTGGGTGTGGGTGAGAATCTGGTCGGAAAACTTCTTACCTATGACGCACTGAAAAACAATTTCCACGCCGTAAAACTGCCGCCTGCAAGCGGAAAATGCCCTGTTTGCGGTGAAAATCCGACAATTACAAAGCTCATTGACTACGAACTTCCGGCTTGTGAGCTTAAGCAAGCGCATTAAGGCTGGCACTTGAAGCAAGCGCATTAAGGCTGGCGCTTGAAGCAAGTCCATTAGGGCTTGTCTTTTGAGTCAGTTGCCGGAGAGCTTTTGACAAGGCTCTTGCACGACTTAAAGCAATTTTTATAGGAGATACATAAAATGATTACGTTAAAAAAAGGGGATTATGAAAAAATCGTCGAACATGCCCTTTCCTGTCTTCCCGAAGAGGCCTGCGGTCTTATTGCTGGAACTGAAGAAAATGGCGTAAAGGAAATCAAAGAAGTGTATCTCCTTGAAAATACAGACCACTCAAACGAGCACTTCAATATAAGCCCTCAGGATCAGCTAAAGGCCATAAAGGACATGCGGTCAAAGGGGCTCGTGCCTCTTGGAAACTGGCATTCTCATCCAGAAAGCCCCAGCCGTCCTTCAGAAGAAGACAAACGCCTTTTTTTTGACTCAAAAGCCCGCTACCTCATTCTTTCTCTTATGGAAAGGGACAAGCCAGATTTGAATGCCTTTATCGTAGAAAACCACAGGGATGTCTCAAAAGACCCCCTGCAGCTTGTTTGATTTTTTTGAATTACATGAAATATGTCTTGATTGGCGGGAAGCCGTTAAATTCCACGCTGGCGTAAGTGCTGGTGTAGGCTCCGGTCGTGAGCCAGTAGAGCCTGTCGCCGGCTTTGAGCGAGAGAGGCAGCTTGTACTTGAAATCCTCGTACATAATGTCCGCACTGTCGCAGGTAGGGCCGGCAAGAATAACTTCCCCTTCCTTTTCGCCCGGCTTGTCTTTTGAAGAGATTACCGGGTATTTCATTGCCTCGTCCAGAGTTTCGATAAGGCCGTTGAATTTGCCTGAATCCTGATAGACCCAGCGCTGCAAGGCTGTGTTGTTCTTTCGGCTTACGAGAATTACTTCGCTCGTGAGGATTCCGCAGTCACCGACTAATGAGCGGCCAGGCTCCAGAATAATCATCGGGATTTCGTCCCCGAAGTCATCGTGCAGGTAGCGGGTGATTTCTGAAGCATAAGTTGAGAGGTCGTTGGCCGGCTGAATGTAGTGAGCCGGGAAACCTCCGCCCATGTTAATCATTGAAAGCCGGATACCTTCTTCTTCTTCCAGAGATGAGAAAAGATAAGAAGCCTTTGCGATGGCATCATTCCATGCACCAATATCCCGCTGCTGGCTTCCGACATGGAAAGAAACGCCATATGGAGTGAGACCGAGATTTTTTGCCATAACAAGCAAATCGTAGGCCATGTCCGGATGGCAGCCGAATTTGCGGCTTAAAGGCCAGTCAGCGCTCTGGGTGTTTTCCATTAACATGCGGACATAAATGCGGCTTCCTGGAGCGTTCTCGGCGATTGCCTTAAGGTCGTCTTTTGAGTCGGTGGCGAACATGCGAACGCCCTTATCGTAAAAATATTTGATGTCTTTTGCTTTTTTGATTGTGTTTCCGTAGGAAAGTCTGTCCCCGCCTACGCCCAGCGACATGATTTTGTCCAGCTCATAGCGGGAGGCAATATCGAAGTTCGAGCCGAGCTCTGCAAGAAGCTTCAAAACCGGTTCTCCCGGATTTGACTTCATTGCGTAATAAATGTGAGCGTATGGGAACGAATCACGCAGTTTGATGAAATTGTACTTAATCTG
>DGTW01000235.1 GCA_002393835.1 Treponema sp. UBA4326 | reverse complement strand
CGCGTGCGGTACAACCAGTTGTTATCTGGAGCTAAAGCTGAATTAGGCTAGAGGTTTGGGAAGTGGTAGGTGAGACCGAGCGAGACATTGATAACTTTTTTGCTCAGCTCGGTTTTGTAAGATTTTCCGCTTGAAGAATCTGTCAGGTAGTAATCTGTGTTGAAGTATTTTGCAAAAAGTGCTCCGAGACTTACTGTGAGTTCTTCGGTCGGGAATACTTCAACACCTGTTCCGATACAGAAGCTGTCCAAAACCGGGTTGAATGTGCTGTTTGAGCCGTCTTTTGTTCCCTGATTTCCGTACTGGAAGCCAAGGCTGTAAGAAACCCACTTGCAGATTTTCCAGTCTGCACCGAGAGCGATTTCAAAAGAATTTGCGTAATCTGTCTCGCCAAGGATTGAATCCTGATTTGCGAAATAGTTGAAGTAGTAGTTAAAGCTTGCGCTGACATAAAGTGGTTCGAGAACCTGCCAGCCTGCACCAAGGTTAAGGGCAGCCGGAAGGTCAGTGTGGAAAGTCTTTCCGTCGTAGATATTGAACTGGGAAGCAAGCTTTCCGCTTACTTCTTTTACTTCATATTTTACAGAAGATTTTGACTGATACTGAATTGCCAGGTCAACGACATCAATAGGCTTGTAGTGAATGCCGAAAACTCCGCTGACAGTGTATCCGTTTGCTTCATAAGAGATTTCGTTGCTTCCATTTCCGAGCGCTGTAAATGCGTCTGATTTGATTTTCATGCTCTGGGTTCCGTGAACATAACGGAGACCTGCCGCAAATGAAAGATTGTCGAGGAAGCGATAGGCGACACCAAGCTGTCCGCCATAAGTGATAGAAGTGACATCAAGGTCGTGATTTTTTGCTGCATCTCGGTAATTGCTGGCTGCGAGTGCGTATTTATCAGAGTTTTTTTTTGCTTCGTCTGCAGACTCTGTATTTCCAGCAGCTTGAGCTGTAGCGGCAGCGATTCCGTATTGTGTAGCTGCTGTTTTTGCTTTAAGTGCTGCGCCAGCAAAAAGCATTGTTGTTGCAGAAGTTCCTTCGCTGTAGCTGAGTGAACCGCCGCCTGCGTAAACTCCGAAATTTCCGAAGACCGCGAATCTGTTGTGTTTGTAGACAAAATCAAGGTTTGGGTAGAACCAGACTGTTGTCTCATCGTTTGAATAATAATCATTGATTTTAAGGGCTGAAAGTGCATTGTCAGTCTTCATTTCATTGCCGTACTCTTTGAATACGAACTGATTTCCTGCTTCAACATAAAGGCCGTTTGTCATAAAAGCCGTACCAGCCACATTGTAATAAGATGATTCCGGTCTTTTTGCCTCTGTGTTTCGGCTTGGATTACGAAGATAACCCGTGTTCATGTTCGTCTTATTCTCGACTCCGCTTGCAAAAAGTGCGGCAGTTCCCAAAAGTGCCAGAATTGATGTTACGGCAATTCTTTTCATTTTTACGCTCCTGTTTTTATAGTGACAGTTTTTTGTAATTTGTCAATTTGACATTTTAGAGATTTTTGTCAGCCTTGTCTAGGTGGGGGATGAAGACAAAAAAATACCCTGCATTTTAAGCAGGGTTAAAGACATGAAGCAAAAAATACTGGGATGTAATTTTTGTTTCAGTTTTACTTTTTCTGGCCGTAATAAGCGTTGGGGCCGTGCTTCCTTTGATAGTGCTTGTCGATGATGTAGGCTGGAAGCTGCGTGGCCGCCGGATTTACCTGAAGCGTAATCGTAGCCATTTTTGCCACTTCCTCAAGGACAGCAGCATTGTAAACGGCCTTGTCAGGACTTGCTCCCCAGGTAAAAGGCCCGTGACCTGCCACCAGGACCATCGTGGTCTCAGCCGGGTTTAGCCCCTCGTTTGTAAAATGCTTTACAATCAGGTTTCCGGTCTCAAGCTCGTAGTTTCGGGTGAGGGCGTCCTTTGTGATGTAAGGCGTGCAGGGAACGACTGACTGAATGTGGTCTGCGTGGGTCGTTCCAAAAAGAGGGATGGGACGTTGTGCCTGTGCCCAGCCGACTGCATAAGTCGAGTGGGTGTGCACGATTCCGCCGATTTTTGCCCCGCCTTTGACAGCCCATTCTTTGTAAAGGACAAGATGGGTGTTTGTGTCGCTGGAAGGATTCAAGTTTCCCTCAACGACTTTTCCGTCCAAATCCACTACTACCATGCTGTCTGGCCTTAGCTCTGGGTAAGCCACACCAGAAGGCTTGATTGCAAAAACCCCGGCCGCCGGGTCAAAGGCCGACACGTTCCCCCATGTGTAAATGGCAAGATGCTGCGCCGGAATCTGCATGTTGGCCTCATAAGCCTCTTCTTTTATTGTCTGATAATTGCTCATTTATCGCCTTGCTCCCCAGTAAGCTGCATTC
This sequence comes from Treponema sp. UBA4326, assembly GCA_002393835.1. Taxonomy (GTDB): domain Bacteria; phylum Spirochaetota; class Spirochaetia; order Treponematales; family Treponemataceae; genus Treponema_D. Next base: position 5,699 of record DGTW01000235.1, on the reverse strand, counting down.
CATCGCAATTCATTTCGAATCTGAGGAATTGTACTTTCCTTGCCGATTGCTACGCACTCGATTCCAACCATCTCAGCCCAGTCCTGGAGCATTTCCCTTGTGACGATGTTGCTGAATGCGGTGTGGTGTCCGCCGCCGGCTAAAATCCAGGCTTCGGCACTTGTTGCGAGGCTTGGGTAAGGCTGCCAGAGCATTCGGGCAACCGGGAGTTTTGGAAGAGGAGCTTCTGGCTTGATTACATTGATTTCGTTTACTACGCAGCGGAAACGACTTCCCATATCGACCACGGCCGCAACAAGACCTTCCCCTTCGAGGGTATTGAAGACCATTCGTGCAGGAGGCTCTTTGTCGCCGATTCCCAGATGATGAACTTCGATTTTTGGCTTAGAAACTGCAATCTCAGGGTCAACTTCAAGCATGTGGCTTCCCATGTTGGCTTCTTTTCCCTTGACGAGATTGTAGGTGTAGTCTTCCATGAAAGCGTTTCCTTTTTTGCCTTTCACAACAAGTCCTGCTGTCATTGCCTTGAATGTTCGTACCAGGGCAGAAGTCTTCCAGTCGCCTTCGGCACCAAAGCCGTAGCCGTCAGCAAGAAGCCGCTGGATTGCAAGACCTGGCAGCTGCTTCATGCCGTGAAGGTCCTGGAAGTTGGTGCAGAGAGCTTTTCCGTTATTGTCTTTCAGGAATTTTCTCAAGGCAATTTCGATTTTTGCCTGTTCCTTAATCTGGCCGACAATGAATTCCTTGTCAAAGCCGTTCCCGGTGTTGAAGTTAATCTCATATTTCTGATTGTATTCGTCATAGAGAGCGTCGATGTCGCCCTGGCTTACTTCGTTCATGTAGGCAACAAGGTCACCGATTCCGTAGTAAGGAACGCTCCAGCCGAACTTAATCATTGCCTCAACTTTGTCGCCGTCAGTAACAGCAACTTCACGCATGTTGTCACCGAAGCGGATTACCCGCAGTGTTTTTCCGTCGGCAACGGCACGGGCAACCCGCATCCAGTCGGCGATTCGTTTTTGAGTGCATTCATCCTGCCAGTGGCCGACAATCACTTTTCGCGGCAAGTCCATCCTGCTTGTGATGAAGCCGAATTCACGGTCACCGTGGGCACTCTGGTTAAGGTTCATAAAGTCCATGTCCATTGTGGCATAAGGAATTTCCACATTGAACTGGGTGTTGAGCTGCAAGAGCGGCTTTTTGTAAGCGTTAAGGCCCGCAATCCACATTTTGGCAGGGCTGAATGTGTGGCACCAGACGATTACGCCGGCACATTTGTCGTAGGCATTTGCTTCTTCAAGGGTTTTGTGAATGGCAGAAGGGGTTAAAAGTGTTTCCTTCCACACGAGCTTACAGGGGAATCCTGCCTTTGCGTTCAGTTCCTCGACCATTTTTTTTGAGTCAATGGCAACCTGCTTTAAGGTTTCCTCACCGTACAAGTCCTGACTTCCTGTCAGAAACCAGAATTCAAATTCGTCCAATCCAATCATTTTTTATTCCTCCAGTTTGATTTTGATGATATTTTTATTCGATATTTGCAATTGCGGCTTTTTCGATTGCAAGGCCTTTAGTGTATCGGGCAAAGAAAGCGTTAAAGCCTTCGATGTCTTCTTTTTTGGCCTCAATCGTGGTCTTTTTGCTTGAAGCAAAGACATTTTCGTTAAGCCATGCGTCAAGAGCCTTGCCCTTTCCATTTACCAGATAGCTTGCAAGGACAGCCATTCCCCATGGGCCGCCTTCACCTGCCGTTTCCAGTGCCGAAACCGGTGTGTGCAGGGCCGCTGACATGATTGAAAGCCCCACCTGAGCGGCCTTGAAAAATCCTCCGTGGCCTGTGAGAGAGTCGATTTTGACATTTTCCTTGTCAAAGAGGATATCCATGCCGGTGCGAAGGGCGCCGAGAGCCGTAAAGAGATGGGCACGCATGAAATTTGCAAGTGAGAAATCCGCATTCTGGGCACGGACAAAAAGCGGCCGTCCCTCTGTAAGGCCAGTGATGCTTTCACCGGACAGATAGTTAAATGGAAGAAGTCCGCCGCAGTCTTTTTTGCCTGTGAGGGCAAGGTTAAAGAGGGTGTCGTAGAGCTTTCCTTTGTTTACATCTCCACCGACAGCCTTGATTGTCTCATAAAAAAGATTTACCCAGTAGTCAATTTCGCCCATGCAGTTGTTTGCGTGAGCCATGGCAACGAGGGCACCGTCAGGGGTAGTTACAAGGTCAATCAGACCGTTGTAAGACGCGCTCAAATCTTTTTCCAGGACGACCATGGCAAAAACGCTGGTTCCAGCCGAGACATTTCCTGTCCTTTTTGCGACAGCGTTCGTTGCGACCATGCCGGTTCCCGCATCTCCCTCAGGCGGGGCCATTTTTGCTCCGGCCTCAAGCTCTCCTGTGGGGTCAAGAATTTTTGCTCCTTCTGCCGTGAGACTTCCTGCATCTTCTCCTGCGAGAAGGACTTTCGGAAGCAAATCTTCAAGTTTCCAGCCGAATTTTTTGTCTGAAATCAGCTTGTCAAATTTTTCGATGAAGTCCTTGTTGTAGTTTTTGCTGGCGGTATCAATGGGGAACATTCCGCTTGCATCTCCGATACCAAGCACTTTCTGACCTGTAAGTTTCCAGTGAATGAATCCTGCGAGGGTAGTGAAGAAGGCGATGTCTTTTACATGGTCTTCGTCATTCAAAATCGCCTGATAAAGGTGAGAGATGCTCCATCGCTCCGGGATAGGGTAGTCAAAAAGGGCAGAAAGTTTTTCAGAAGCCTGCCCTGTGATTGTGTTTCGCCAGGTCCTGAAAGGAACGAGGAGCTTCCCGTCTTTGTCAAAGGCAAGGTAGCCGTGCATCATGGCAGAAAAGCCCAGTGCCCGGATTTTTTTGAGCTGGATGCCGTATTTTTCTTTTACATCACGCTTTAAGTCGGCGTAGGCTGACTGCAATCCCTCAATTATCTCTTTTTCTGAGTAAGTCCAGATTCCATCTACCAGAGAATTTTCCCAGGTGTGGCTTCCCTGTGCGGCCGGGGCATTTTTTTCATCAATAAGAACCGCTTTGATTCTCGTTGAGCCGAACTCAATTCCGACGATAGCATTGCCGGATTCGATTAGATTCTTGATGTCAGACATTTTTTAAGCCTTTTCTCCTTTTTTACTTGCTGATTTTGAACCTGAGAACATTCCATGAGGCAGCATTCAGATTCACATCATATATATTATTGTCACTCTGAACTGGTGAAATTTCAACTGTTTTTATTGCATCCGGATTTTCGAGGCTGTTTTTTGCCCCAAGATCCTTTCCGCTCAGCTCAGTCCTCATAATCATCTGAGTTTTTCCGAAAGAAGACAGGTCTATTTGGGTCTCAGACGACTCATTTTTGTTCGTATTGAGGGCGAAAACCGTGACTTCTTCATTTTCTTCATTATAAATCGTACTGAAGATGACAGCCGGAACTTCTCCGTAGGCCTGAGTCAGCTTGTTTTCCGTGCGGACTATAGGCGTGAGGACTGTTCCCCGGCCATAAAGGGAAACATCACGGAAGGGGAAGTAAATTGACTGCTTGTAGGCTCCCTTTCCCGGTTCAGTGAAGACCGGTGCGATTACATTCACAAGCTGGGCAAGACAGGCCACTTTTACACGGTCAGCGTGATTCAAAAGGGTGATTGCCATGCCGCTGAATGCGAGGGCGTCCAGAAGTGAGTAATGGTCTTCGAGGATTCTCGGCTCCGTCATCCAGGGATGTGGCTCAAGTTTACTCTGATACCAGATGTTCCATTCATCGAAAGAAAGCATCATCTCTTTTTTGCTTCGTTTGAGGGCCTTCACATAATCGCAGGTTGCGCAGCTTGTCTTGATGAATTGCTCCATGTCGTAGAAAGAAGCCAGAAAGTCATCGTCATCGCCCTTGTTTTCAAAATAGCGGTGGATTGAGATGAAATCAGCGAGGTCATAGGTGTGCTCCAGAACGATTCTGTCCCATTCAGGATAGGTCGGCATTGAAGAAGAGGCACTTCCGCAAACGATTGTCTGAATGCTTTCGTCGGTCCACTTCATCAGCTTGATTGCTTCCCGGGCCTTTTTTCCGTAATCGACGGCATCCAGGTGGCAGATTTGCCAGGGACCGTCCATTTCGTTGCCCACGCACCAGTATTTGATTTTGTGAGGCTCCTTGTGGCCGTTTTTGATTCGCAAGTCACTCCAGGCTGTTCCCGAAGGATAGTTGCAGTATTCGACCATGTCTGCCGCATCCTGAATTGTGCCGGTTCCCATGTTAACGGCGGCCATGACTTCTGTTCCGGCTTTTTTTGCCCAGTCAGCGAATTCATCGATTCCAATCTGATTTGTCTCGATTGTGTGCCATGCTCGGTCCAGGCGGACAGGGCGGCTTTCCCTTGGCCCGATTCCGTCCTTCCAGTTGTAGCCGGAAAGAAAATTTCCGCCCGGATAACGCACCAGACCGACCCGCAAGTCCTTTACAAGTTCGATTACATCTTTTCGAAAGCCCTGCTCGTCGCTGGTGGAGTGGTCCGGCTCGTAAATTCCTGTGTAAACGGCACGCCCGAGATGCTCGATAAATGAGCTGAAGAGCTTGTCATCAACCTTTCCCTTTGTGAAATCTTTTACGATAGTGACTTTTGTTTTCAATTTTTTCCTCTTTTTTACGCTTTTTTTATGCAAGAACCGTGACGGCAGCGACCGAATGGGCTGGAAGACTGATGCAGACCGTGTTTGAACCTGTGATTTTTACGGCCAGAGTCTTTTCAGTGACGACTTCAGGATTCTCAAAACTGTTGATTGTGTCATATTTTTCGCCGGTGACGATGCTTGCATTTGCCGATTTTATGCTTCCATCGAGATTCGCAAATGAAATTTCCACTTCTTTTGAAGATTCTGCGTCAACATTCGTGACCGTAACCAGATACTGTTTTTTTGCCCCTGATTTTGAATCAGCATCCTTTTCTGAGGCCGAAACGCTTAAGCCCGGGACAATTACATCTTCTTTTGCCTCGATTCCGCGCAGGCTTCGGTTATAGTCAGGGACATCTTTTACGCCGCAGTAAGAATATGCCGCACTTGTTCCAAGCAAGGTCGCTCCCTGATGGCCCTTGTACTGATGAAGGACATGCCAGGTTGGTGTGAGGACGATTTTGTCGCCCTGAGTGAGGACAGGTGCCTGAAGTACATTGACCGCCTGGGCAAGGTTTGCCACGCGGATTCGGTCAGAGTGATTGTTGAAGATATTAAGGGTGATTCCCGCAACAAGGGCATCGGTAACGGAATTGTCCTGCTCCAGAAAGCCCGGATTCGTGCCCGGTTTTGGAGCGAACCAGTTGCCCCATTCATCCACGACCATGGCAATCCGCTTGTCCGGGTCGTATTTATCCATAATCTCTGAGTGACGGCGGACAAGCTCTTCCATGCGGAGGGCATTCCTCATGATTCGGTAGAAGCCTTCCTTTGAAAAGCCTGTGGCCGGCTTTTTTTCTTCCCAGCGGTATTCGTAAGAGTAGTAGTGGAGGGAAAGGCCGTCCATGAGCCAGTGGGCGTTTCGCATGAGAACTTCCGTCCAGTTGTAGTCATCCACATTGGCACCGCCGGCAATCTTGAAGATTTTATTGTCTCCGTACTGGCGCACATAGGTCTGGAAACGGCGGTAAAGGTCAGCATAGAATTCTGGCCTCATGTTTCCGCCGCAGCCCCAGTTTTC
>DGTW01000021.1 GCA_002393835.1 Treponema sp. UBA4326 | reverse complement strand
ACAGCATAGAAAAGTCATTCGGCGTTGACCTTACAAAGCCTGCCTCAACATTGAATTTCATGGGCACGATTTACGACAACAGCCAGAACACGCCGGTTCTTCTTGATTCAACAAAAGAATACAGCGCGAAATGGAACAACAATGTAACTTACCTCGCAAAAGAAAGCTTCACTCTGAGTGGAACTGTAAGCGATAAGTTCACATTCCGTGCAAAGAATGTAAAAGTCACCGTAAAGAACGATGGTGGAACCGAAGAAACCGTAATCAGCTCAACGGAAACAGAAGAGATTTCTTCCTTCGACTGGACTTACACACAGACCGTCCCAACCGAGCCAACTGACCACACGGCAGACGGAGTTTACACATACAATGTCAGCGCAAGCGATGATGCAGGAAATATCGCAAGCTATTCATTCATCGTTCAAGTTGATACTACCGCACCGACTTTGACAATCGTAAAACCTGCGAGCGGGGCAAACTTCAAGCCTGCAAGCGGAAGCACGGCAACAGTCACAATCGAAGGAACCGCATTCGACGACGGAGCCGGAGCATATCAGGTAATTTACAATGTCACGAAAAACGGAGAGGTCGTAAGAGCCGATACAGAGGCTACCCTCACAAGCGGAAAATGGAATGCCAAACTGGAACTTTCTGATTCTGACCAGGGAAATCTCGTCTTGACCGTAAAAGTCACGGATTACCTCGGCAACAGCGATGTCAGCACGGTATCATTCTTCTGCGACAGCATTGCGCCGACACTCTCACATGAAAAGGTCGATGATGCGGCCGTAAAAGAGACTTTCTACAATTCGACCCTCCTCAACATTTCCGCAGAGGCTACTGATGCAATTTCTGGGGTCGGAAACATCACATACAAGCTCAACAGCGATGCGGAAAAAGCCATGCTCTACTCAGCAGGTTCAGCTGATGCCGGTAAGACCGTAACCTATTCAGCTGCCGTAAACTGTAAGGAAGGCGACAACTCAATCGTCATCTATGCGACGGACACCAACGGAAACAAAACGACGGAATCTGCTTCTATTGCCTTTACGGTAAAAGTTGATGCAACGGCACCAGCCCTCACGACGGGCAGCGTAAAAATCGGAACTTCTGCCGGAAACGCTGAGGTAACGGACAACTTCTATTACAACGGCAAGGAAGACATGTACATTTCCGGAGCCGTCACTGATGTGCTCAGCGGCGTAAAGGAAGTCTATGTCCTTCCGTACTCAAAAATCACGGACACAACCGCAACGGAAGAAAACAAGGCAGATTATGTCCCGGCCTCAGAAGGGGCGACCGACGGCACATTCAGCATCTCAATTTCAAAGGATTCACTCAAGCAGTCAGGCACAATCTATGCCCGAATCGTGGATAACGCCGGAAACATCAATGACCTGAGCCTCGTCGCATTCACCTACGACGGAACAGCCCCTGCTATTCCAAACGCAAGTCTTTCTGGAAATGCTGTGAGCGGAACATTGACTTCTGCCGCATACAAGTCAGGAAAAGACACGGCTGGAAACGACAAATATTTCGTAAACACAAGCGAAGGAAACACATTCACATTCTCAGGAGTCGCAACGGACAACCTCGCCCTTGCAAAACTCGAGCTTTCTATTGACGGTGGCGTTGCTGATATAGCCCCGATTACTGAAGCCGATGAGCTTTCTGAATGGTCATTCCCTGGAATCACGCTTACTTCCGAAAGCAAGAATGCAACACTCACGCTCACCGACAAGGCGGGCAACACAGCTACAAAGACAATCGCACTCGTTTGCGATGTCACAGCTCCACAGTCCCAGCATGATAAGGATGCGCTCGGCAAGGAATATTACTTCCGTGTCGGAGATGCCGCAAACGGATCAGTCACCGATGTCGGAAGCAAGTACGCGGCCGGAACCTACGGAAACTCAACGACGATAAAAATCCGCGGTAACTTTGAGGAGACTGGCAGCGGAACCTCGCTCATCTACTACAAGCTTTACACTGACGGCATTCCAACTCAGGACGGAATCAATGAATTCCTCGCAGATCCAGAGGGCAAAAAGACCGGCTACTTCTCACCGCTTTCTGCAAAAGAGACGAAAACCGTCTCGATAAACGCAGCTGGAGGCTCAACCGATTCCGTTTCTGTTGAGTCAACATTCAAGACGACCATCTCAGGCTTCACCGAGGGAAGCAACTACCTCGTACTTCTGGCTGTCGACAATGTAGGAAACAAGGCTCTCGACACGATTACATACACCTACACTCCTGAAGGCGGAAGCGAGACCTCGCTCAACTGCTACTCAATCAATGTTGACACGAAGACACCGAGCGTTGAGAGCAAGGTCACCGAGACAATCCTCACGAACGGCGAGGGCACGGGAGATGATGCAAACATCACAGTCTCAGGAACGGCAACCGACGCCCATTCTGGAATCGACACCGTTACTTTGAGCATCACCGTAGGCGGTGCTGAGACAACTTACCCTGCGACAATCGAAAACGCGACCGGAGATGACAACACTGAGAACGATGCCAACAAGAAGGTCTGGTCAGCAAGCATTCCGAAATCAATCTTCTCTTCGGTTACATCGGGAAACTTCCCTGTCTATGCTACGGCGAAGGACAAAGCTGGTGACGGAAACAAGCAGACCGTAAGCGTGGCACAGATTTCGGTTGATAAGATTGCGCCGGATGTAACGCTCAACAATCCTTCAAACGCTGATTCTTCCGCAGAGGACGGCGTAATCAGAATCAACGGCACGATTTCCCTCTCGGGAACCGTAAAGGACGGAAACATCCTTCCTGAGAACAATGAAGACGAGACAAGCAACACGGTCACAAAAATCCGCTATGCCAAGTTTGACACGAAGCCGGATGCCGCTCCAGCAAACGACAACGACTCATGGAAAGACATTGAAGTAAGCTCAATCAAGGGCAACTACACATTCGATGTGGCGGGCTTTGTCACAAGTTCTCTTGATAACGAGAAATACTACTACATTCAGGCTGTTGCTGTTGACAAGGCCGGAAACACCGGATATTCAAACGCACCTCTCGTCAAGATTTCTCAGGACACGGACCGCCCGATTGTAAAAATCAACAACCTCACGCCGAACGGCACAGGTACGAACGCTTCTTACATCCTCAAATACGGAACGGACGCACAGGTAACAGGAACTATTGTTGATGACGACTCAACAAACACAGCCGTAGTCAAAAAACTCTTCATCACAGAGACAGAGTACAACGGAACTGGAACTGAACCGACAAAAAATCTTGCAACGGCAAACGGAGACTTCACATTCCAGCCTGCTGATTCTGTAGACGGACTAAAAACATTCTATATCTATATAGAAGATAACGCCGGCGGAAAATTCTACACGAAGGCTGCGGCTCCGATAACGATTGGAAATCCAAATACGGGTAATCCAAAAATCTCTGTCAAAGGTGTGCTTGTCGCTGAATCTGTGAACAATAAGGAATTCTCATACAAGTCAGACAGCACAAGCCCAGTTGCCCGACTTGGTGAAGGCCTGCCTTATGCTACGGAAACATCAGCCGTGGCAAAAGACGACAACGGAGAGGACTTTGCCCTTTCAACGGCAGATAAACAGACGGACAATGCAACCCTCAATGCAAGCTTCAAGGTCGGCGGCCTCGCACGAAGATATGTGAAATTCTACTTCACGGCGAATGATGCAAGCGGTGTCGAGGGAATGAGCGTCGAATTCAAGGACGAGAAGGGAAATTCAATCAAAAAACTTGCAACGGCATCGACAATCGGAAGCCTTGAATTTAAGAAAGATGACGGTTTCTATGTGAGCGGAACTTTCTCTGATTCTTCCGATGCTTCAACCGACGCAACATGGGAGACGGACTTCATTGACTTCGGCTCTGGCTCTGTCGCAACAGGTCAGCTTTCTGTTTCCATTACTCCTTATGACTACGCAGGCCTTCCTGGAAACGGAACTTATCAATTCTATGTGGATAATGCTGCTCCGACAATCAAAATAAGCGACCCTGAGAGCGGGGATGAGCTTACAGGAACAATATCAATCTCTGGTACGGCATCTGATGTCGGAACGGCAGGAACCGTAAACATTCAGTGGATTGTTCCTACGGACGAGCAGGTCACAATTTATACTAATAAGAGCGCAAAAGAAAAACTTGACTACCTCAAAACTCTGGAGTGGAACGGCGGAAAAGATGCTGTCGCTGAAAAACATTCGGTCACAAACTGGAAATTTGAATTCGACGGAAACTTGAACTCGAAATTTGATGTCTACGATTCTGCTGAATATGCGACAAATTCTGACTGTAATTCAACATCAATTTACTATCTCCCGGTTTACTTCCTTGCGACGGACGCTTTGGGCAACTGCTCTGCGGATACAAATTTCTTTATCAAGCATAACCCGGAAGCTGACAAACCAAAACTTGAATTCACTTATCCAACAACAGAGAATTACAAGTCTTCTACGGAGCAATATGCAGTACTCGGAGGCACAATCCGTGTGACAGGTTCAGCGGTGATTCCTTCTGGAACGACAACCGTAAATTCGGTTTACTATCAGATTGCGACAAAGGTTGTAACTGATAATGGCAACGGAACAAAAACTGAGACATGGAATGACTTTGGCACTGCTGACAAAGAAAAAGCTGCCGGAGAAATAGCATCTGGTGGATATGCTTATACAATCGTCAGTGCCTATGATGTAATCAACGAATTGACTGGAAAGAATTATTCAGATTCAACTACATTCACTGATGAACAGTTGAAAGACTTCCTGAAAACTTACGGATTTGCTTCAAGGGATGTGCTGAATGCATGGTGGGGAATAAAGGCTACTGGCACGGCTTCTTGGAACTTCAAGATTAATGAGAAAGGCGAGCTTAACCCTGATTCTGGAACAACCGATATCAGACTCCGTGTTTGTGGTGTGAACGCAGAAGGAAAATTCGGTGCATGGACGAACGACGAAAATGTTATTGAAATCCATGTCGATAACAAGGCTCCTGTAATCACTTATGCGGTTAACCAGTATGCGAACGGTAGTGCAGCAATTACAGCCCTGCCAACTGACGATGCTGCAACAACAGAAATAGACGAATCTAAACCGACAGCAAGCAAGACTTACGAGGCGGAAATGTACCTCAAAGGAAATTGGACATTTGTAGCAACCTTGCTCGATGAAACTTCGGTTAATAGTTACAATGTCAAAGTTAATGGCTCGCCACTTACAGAGAACGAAGGTTATTTCGTCAAATCTGGTGTTACTGCGGAAGTAGAACTTAAGGATGGCTCAAAAACCACAAAGTACGGAGTCACCCTCTTTGTTCCGATTCCAAAACCTGCGGCTAATTCGGAAACGGATACAGTTGAGATTACTGTCAGCGCAGATGATGGCGATAATCACACGGAACAGACTTTTGACTTTAAGATTGATGAAACCGCTCCATCGTTCGACAAACTTTCTGGAAACGGAACTTTGATTGCAGATAACAAACTTGACGCTATCGAGGATTCTAACTATCACTTTATGCTCGACGGTGAGGCAGAAGATAACGGTTCTGGTGTAAAGAATGTCGTGTTCTACTTCATGCGAAAGAACGGAACGACTGGAACTATCGGAACTGATGTCGTTATGGATCCGATGATTACGACCGGAACAGACGACAGCAAAGTCAATATGAAAGATGCTCAAGGCAAAGACGCTCTCACTGCACTTGAATACACTCAAGGAAATGATAAGTTCTATCTCTATGCAAATTCATACTCTGGAAGTGCGACAACGGATACATTCACATCAGGCAGTGATTACGACGCACATGTAAGAAAAGGCGGCCTTGTTCAGATTGACGGCGTACTCAGAACGATTACAGGAAAATCTGGAAAAACTGTTACATTCACACCTTCTCTCACTGAGGCAAAAGAAAGCGTAACGGCTTACTTCCCGATTGCACAGGTAATCGACAATCCAGCGACAGAGAAAGTTTCAAGCTACTCTACAAATCCGTTCACATTTGAAAGAGGTGATGACGGTGACAACATGCCGGAGTCATTCAGCGGAAAGGCAACAAAAACATGGAGCGCGGAAATTCGTTCTGCCAACATGCCGGACGGTCCTGTTTCCATCGTGATTCTTGCCTTTGATGAAGCGGGCAATGTCGCGGGAAAGACAATCAACACCAAGATTACGAACAACGCTCCTCGTCTCGCAAAAGTATTCTTCGGAACTGATTTGTCAGGCGATAAAAAGTTCACAAATTCAAGCAGCCTCACTGAAATCGTTGAATATGACATTCTCGGTGCTGAAGGTGCGACACAAAGTGCTTACACGCTCGACTTTACAGAAAAACTGAAGAATAAAGATGGTACGGATTCAGACAACAATAAATACCCTGCCGGAGTCTTCACAATCAAGAACGGACTTGCTGTAATTCCAGAACTCACTGGCGGAAACGGCTTGGTCGGTATGGTATTGAAGACTGAAACTGGAGAAAATTTGATTCCTTGTAATTCTGACGGAACGATTGCAAGCGCAGACGGAAAAGTAACCGGCACATTCTCTGGAAAAGTCGAGGGAACATTCGCAGGTTCAAATTCTTCTTATAGGATGCACTCTTATGTTGTTGACTCTGACAAACTTGGCGCAGACGGCACCGATAAGGGCATGAGCTTCACGTTCTGGGACTCAACAGAAGAGACGACACAAGGCACTACATCTCAGAATGCGGTTCTCTATGTCACGAACTTCAAAGTCGCACAGGGTGACTCTGTTCCACCGACAGTCGTTGTCAATCCGTTCTTCTGGAATTCTTCTTCTGACAACTCGCTCTACGCTAATTCTGCAAAGAACGGACACATCGAACTTGAGGATGATTTGCCGACAGATACATTCAAAGATAATGATACAGTTGAAGGTAACGATGTCGCAAGAACAGGCCTTTACGACCGTGACCCGAAAGTTTCTGGTAAGATTCGCTTCACTGGAACGGCTTATGATAACAGAAGGCTTGCTTCTATTACCGTTCAGTTCGGTACATTCCTTAGTACTGCAACATCTGTAGCAACATACAATGCAATGACTGGAAAATGGACTGCAATGGCTGGTGACGGATATAAGTTTGCTGTAACAGACGCAACGAGCGATTCAGTCGGAAACTTTGGTGATTCAGTCTACTTCGACCAGAAAGGTCACAAAGTTTACTGGACACTCGACATTGACACCGAAAAAATCACAGCTAAGGCCACAACTGATGTAAAACTCACAGTTCTCGCAACGGACGCAGCAATAGGCGACGAACCAAGCGGAAGAACGACAAGTACTGCTACCACTGGAACTTACAAGATTGCTGCCCCTGTGGTTGATGAAACAACAAAGGCTCGTACCGTAACCGACGGAACAACGAACTATCCGATTTATCAGATGGATGTCGTGCCGTACATCGTGGGTCTCAAGACAAGCCTTTCTGCGCTCAAAAAAGGCAATTCAAGCGTCTACGACAGAACGGCACTCGGTCACTATCCTGTCGCTTCTACAGAGATAATCTATGTGTATGGATTCAACCTTGATGGCGGAACTCTGTATGATTCTGCAACAACAGCTGCAAGCGCAAGCCTCACCTCTGTAACAGCAAGCACACAAAAATGGTACAGTGCCGAAGCTATTCCTTCTGGAAGCGTTTATAGTACAGGTTCAATCTCTGCATTTACTTCTGGTGAAGTTTATGTCTTGAACGGAGCCGAGGACGCAAAAGTCAAATCTCTCAACAACTTGAACAACAACGGCGCTTATGGTAAGGCATACACAACCGCACCGACCGTAAACAGCACAGGAAGCGTTTACAAAGACGGAAAATTCTACAACCGCCAGCCGAACGGGGATAATAACAACAAGCTCACGGATGATGTCGTGCTTGATGTGTGGGAGATAAATTCTGAAGCTGGAAAACCAAAGAGCGGACCTTTAAGCCAGCCAGTAATGACAATCAACCCTGTGAACAAGCAGGTTGGTTTTGCCTTTGCAAACGGACCACTCCACTTCAGTATGGGAAGCCTGGAAAAATCTTATGATGTCTGGGAACAGGGTCTTGACTTCTGGACTAGTATTGGCT
>DGTW01000174.1 GCA_002393835.1 Treponema sp. UBA4326 | reverse complement strand
TTGTTTCAGCGGTTATCGAGTGAGGGTCACACCCGTTCCCATCCCGAACACGGAAGTTAAGCCTCAGATCGCCGATGGTACCTGGCCCCCGGGCCCGGGAGAGTAGGTCGCCGCTGGATTCACGGGCCCCTTGAGGAACACCTCGAGGGGCCCTTTCTTGTTTATACCGCTCGGCCCTATTGCGGAACGGGACTCCGTCTTCGCCTCGCTCCCACCTAAAGGTGGCCATGCCCACGTAAGCGCTGAAGCGCTAAGTGGTCAAAGGTCGCCCCACGGCCGGTCAGTACCGGTCGCTTGCCGCTCACAGCCCTTGCCGGAACACGTCGGGCGGGGCTTTTTTTTGCCCGGCCCGCGCCTGTCATTCCCGGCGCCGACCGGGAATCCCCTTGCGCAGCCCCCACGCTGTCACCCCGCATTTGTTCATCTTTTGCGCTATTCTGTTCATAGCTTTTTTGTACTTTTCCCTTATGACCTTGAACAAACTTCTATCCCTACCTTTGTTCGTACTCCTTCTCTTCCTTGCCGCCTGCGATAAGGAAAAGGATTCCAACTCCTTTAAATCGAGTGAAATAGTACTAGAAGTCAATTCCGAAAATTTCGCGTTAAATGGAAAAGTCATTGGCAATACGCTAGAAGATATTTTTCAGATTGACGACATTTTAATAGCTCCACTTGATGATGAATTCCAAAAAGTGAGAGAAAATAACGTAAAACTCCGAATTCGATTCAGTGAAGATGTTTATTATAGTGTGTTTTATAAAATTCTGATAACGGCCGCCTTTTGGGGTATTCAGCCTGTTCGTTATACGATAGGCTCAAATTCTAGCAATGTCTATACGTTTGACATTCGAGAAAAACTACGGAATGTTGAGTGGAAAGACGAGTGGGCGAATTTTTGTTTTGTGACTCTTATTGAAAAGAAAGAACTTATCTCTGTTCTTGAATCTGGTAATAGTGATTATTTTTCGATTCAAAAATTAATGAATGATACTACATATAGGTCCTCAAAATTAAAGTGTACTCAAAACTATATGAATTTGTCCGTTCTTTTCCCTGTAAAAAATTCGGATTCTAAGTACCGAGTTGTTTTTTATGAGACTGATTCGATTTTGCCCAAAGTGTATGATTTGAAAAATGAGGCTGATTTATTGAATGTTCTTGAAACCGTTCGGAAAAATGAAAATTTGCAAAGTAAAAAAGATTATGATTGGATAAATATTTTTGTGAGAGATTCAGTGAATAAGGTTATGACTTTGAATAGGGTTGAACCTTTGATAAAAATTATGGCCAATTTAGGCTATCGAATGCTTTTTACTGATGGCGGGTTTTAGGATGTTCAATCTTTCTAGAGTTTTTTTGTTATTCATCTCCCTTCTCCTCCTTGCTGACTGCGACAGCGACAGGAATGACTTCATGGCTCCGAAACCGTACGAACCCGTTCTCGATGTCAATCTCGATGAATACTCCTTGAACGGTAAGGTTCTCGGCAAGACTGCTACCGATATCTCGGCTATTGATATTGATAGTTTGCTGATTGAACCTATTTATAAGGAGTTTAGAAAGATAAGAGAGCATGAACAGTTAGAAGCTCTAAAGAAAAATAAAATTGCTGATGCCCCTGCCAAGTTGCATGTTGATAAAAATCTCACTTATGGCGACTTTTATAAATCCCTGATATCAATGGTATATGCGGGTTATGATGGGATTAGTTTTGTGATAGGATCAAATTACAAGGATGTATTTCATTTCTCTTTTATACATCGCGATCCTATGTTTAGTTCGTGCGGCTTTTTTTTGTTTAATTTGAGCAGGTATAGACCTTTGCCTATGTAGTTAGTTTGAACGAAACCTTCTCCAATAAAAGTCGCCCATTTGACGGATATAACTTTTATACTTTTGATAATGAGGCTGATTTGTGGAAATTCATAGAAGATGTCCGTTCAAAAGTTGAATCGAAAAATGAAGATCGTCGAGATCGGGTTCTTGCGTTGCTTGATGGTCGAAATAATATTAAGCTTGTTTTAGAAAAAGACATGCTGATGAAAGATGTTGCCCCCATAATTAAAAAATTAAAAACTTACGGGTATAGATTTGCTTTTGATGTAACTAGTAACTATTGACTAACTGCTGATGCCTTTTTCTATTGATTCATACAAATGAATTGACTTCCTGTTTAATTAGCTTTTATTCCTTTAAGCTCCTCCATCCTTGAATATTCCAACCTGGCACATTGATAAAAGGTCCATAAAAATATCCAAAATGTATACTTTTCACGCTCGTAGTAATTGTAGTTTATAATTGTAGGCAGGCGATTCCGCAGGCCACGGGGTAAAAAAGGGGTCCACTATGGAAAACAAAGAGAATGAGATCAGGAAGCTGGGTCCCATTGTCGAGACTGTCTGGGGCGTGCTCCTACTCGTGCTGAGCTGCGCCCTGATCGTTTTCGTCGCCTAGTCCTTGATCACGAAAAAGTAGTCCGTCTGTGTTGGAGACGGACTTCTTTTTTTGCCTAAATTTCGAAATTTCTATTTAATTGGTAACGGGCTTTACGCCTTCAATCGCCTCAATTAACCAATCCATGACCATGCTTTCTGATTCTTTGTTACTCTTGAATTCTATGGCTACGATGCTTCTTTTGGGTGTAACCGTAATAGCTTCGCAGTTGAGTATGGAAGAATTTTTTGGAATTATACAGGCGTAACCGTAATTTTTCTCTTGTTTGTATGTCGTATTTTTGCGTTCTTCACCTGGAAACCTACGGCTGAACGAATAATTGATGATATAATCTATGAGTGTAGAATCGCTTTCATTTTGCGGAGGTTGGAAATCTCCTTCAGCGAC
>DGTW01000111.1 GCA_002393835.1 Treponema sp. UBA4326 | reverse complement strand
GACATTTTCACCGATTGAAAGATAGCTTGCGCTGAATTTTGTTGAATCGACGATGATTGCAGAAGATGCCTCACTGTAAATCGTGATTAAATTTTCGCTTGCACCATTAAGGATTAGATTTCCTGTTATAGTCTGGATTGTGCCGTTCCCAAAAGCAAGGACAGCTCCACCAGCCTCACAAGTAAAATCTGTAAAACTATTTGAACCGGAAAGTGTAGTACTGCCAATAATCGTCACAGGATTTGCAAATTCTACCGTTGAGCCATTTCCTTTAATCGTTGACGCAGAACCAGATTTTCCAATCTTGATTCCATTTTCTGCAGTGACCACATATCCGTTCTTAATTGAAATCGTTCCACTAATGGCTAGATTCTTGTAAACAAGGTGATCGATTTTTTTGACCTCACCGCTTCCTTCTCCGTCATAATACCAAATTCCGTTCTCAGTCACCTTATTTTCTGTAAGATTTACTGTCTCAGTTCCGTTCAGAATCACTGTGCCTAAATTAGAAAAATCGCCAGTAACAGTAAAATTGTGCCCCCCAAGGGAAAGAGAGTTTCCAGCCGGAATCGTGATACTTTTAATGGTCACATTACCGTCAAGCACTGGTTGACTTACCGCAGAGGCACTATAAGATACAGTTCCTGTTTCATCAGGAGAAACGCCTTCTTCCCAGTTTAAGTCATTAGACCACACAGAAGAAGTATTGCCTTTCCATGAGTATGTAAGGTTCGGAATTTTCCAACCGTGCAGCACTACATTAGCTATAATTGCACCGACTGAAAGATATGAATTTGTTACAGAAAATGCACGTGGAGACAATGTGCCAGAATTTTTAATCTGAATGTCATTTCCAATCGAAAGATAATCTCCGCTGAATCGCCCGGCTTCAATGCTTGAATTGAATGCACCAGTTCCAGCCACAGTAAGAAGATTTCCATCACCAGCTGCCCCAGACAAAGCAAGTGCTCCTTCAACCGTCTGAGTACCCGAAACATTAAGAGTCGTACCCGCCGCCGTATCTGTCAAATTGTAGAAAGTCGTATCACCCGAAATTGAAGCAGAATCATCAAAAGAAACCGTGTAATCCGCCGCAGTCAGCGTGCCACCGTTATTTACCCAACTACCTGAAATCGTAATATTACTTGCAAGTGTCAGATTTGCACCATCATCAATCTGAATACTCGTGATTTTTGATGAAGCCATATTGCCGACACTTAGCGTACCGATTCCAGTAAATTCAATAAGTGATGTCGTATTACCCCTACATGAATCTATCGTATCAGCAACTGTAAGACTTGCTGTTTTAATTGTTCCACCGTTAAAAACATCTTGCGCTGCAGTAGAGTTTGCCACAGTAAGTACACCTGAAGCATTATTACGCAAAGCATAAACTCCGATAAGCGATTCTGAAAGAGTCATATTTCCATTGTTTGTTATGACATTTTCATTATCACTACCATTTGTGATGCTCGCCGCAAGTAAAGTGGCATTCGTACCAACAGTCAGCTCCGTATTTGCAGTAAGATGCATGTCTAATCCTGTCGCATCCAATATGCCGTTATTGACCACGCTGCCCTTGAATGTAAGTGCACCACTTCCGCATCTAATCGTTCCGTCGTTAGTCATGCCTCCATTAAAGACCGATGCGCCAGTTCCAAGAGAAATCGTACCGCTGTTTTCCACTGTTTTTACAGAAGTCAACTTGTCCGACACCGTAAGATTTCCATTTAAGGCAACGGTAAGCGTTGCATTTTCTGTAAATGAAAGTGATTGTACTGAAGTTTCCGTAGAAATAACAGGATATTTGCCGCTTGTAACCGTGCCAATGGAAATGTCTTCAGAAGCAAGCCCTGTCGTAAAATCAAATCCAGCGGGAATAAAATTCCAGTTTTCAGGGTCATTCCACGCCGTATCGGTTGCACCTGTCCATGCATGCTCTGCTTGCTCGTAAGTGACTTTTGCAAGCGTAAATGCACCGTCAGGAGTTTTTATTTCGATGATAAAGCCTTTTCCTTTTGACAAAAAATTTGAGGTATCCAAAACAAAATCAGCATTTTTAGAATCTGCTGCTGCTGAAACTGTAACATTGCCTGTTGTAGTACTGCCCGAAGTCAAAGGATTTGAATCAAAAGTGTACTTCGTTCCAGTGTCTGTGTAAGAAATTCTGTATGAAAAAACAATAGGTTGATTTGTATTAGCAGGTTTCTGGAATGTCAGAAGGAGTTTTTTTACTGGAAATGTTGCGTCCAACTCATAGGCTTTTTCAGCTCTATAAGCATCTAAACTGGCATAAGGTTCATTTCCATTGACAAGAACTTTGTAATAATCAGGCAAAGAATACGGAATTGGAGAATTCCCTGAATAGTTTATATTTTGCGTTTTTTTCCAATCAAGATTTGCTCCAGAACCGGGGATATAAAATGTACCATTATTGGTAAAGGACAACGGACCATCGCCCCAAAGTTTATCCGTAATTGTCAGCGTTACATTGTTTCCTATTGTAACATTTTCTGTGTAACCTTCATTACCATCAAAAGTACCTATTTCAAGTGAGCCAGAGCCTGAAAAAGCCACATTAATTGCATCTGTCAGCTTTAGAGTAGAAATTGCATTTTCAACATCACCATCAAGAGATACCGTTGCAGAACTAGAAAAAGTAACAGTTGCTCCCGTACTAGAGCCTGGATAATCTGCCTGTGGGAAAGTGTTTCCATCACCATCTTTCCAGTTTGTACCATCTTTCCATGAAATTCCGTCTCCACCATCAGCATTCCCCTGCCAGGTATAAGAAGAACCGGTTGCTCCCCAAGCCCCCCAGGCACAAGCCCCCATCACCGCAAGCAAAATACCTTTCCTTGCACCCGCGGCTTTCTTTGAGAAAAATGAAATTGCTGTATTCAGGATTCTGGCAAGCCTAATAGTAGACAATCCTCCGATTCAATTATAACTCACAGGAAGAATTTTTAAATCAATTTTAACATCGGCTACTTTCTGCTGAAAGTTCGGGTTGGAATCGCAACGCCCAGATGAACTTTTCCCAGCCATCGCAAGTTTGTGTCATACTGAATTCCGCCCCATGCCCGAACCCATTTCCACTGTGCTCCAATCAGCATTTCGCCGTAGCCGCCGAAGACCAGTTTGCTTGTATGGGAATATTTAAAGCTGTTGTTGAAAAGCATTCGGAAATTAATTCCAAGCCCTGCCTCGCTAAAGACCATGAAGTCGTATTTTTTGTTGTAGTAGACAAGGCCGGCCGTTGCCCCTGTTGCTATTGTGTACAAAGTCGGGGAACTTAGGGACTCTCCGCCCTCATAATAAGAATATGGGAATTCACTGCTGGGAATCGCCATGCCGATTGAGCCGCCCAAGCCCCAGTAAAAAGGCGGCTTGAGGTAGTTTCTGTACCCGGCCTCAAAACAGCCGTTCCCCAGATAGTAGTTGGAGCCGATTTTTCCAAAGCCCAGGCTCAAAAGAAGGCTGTTCTGTAAACCGCTTTCCTTTCTCTGGTCTTCAGGCACAAAAGGCTCTCCGCTCAAAACCCAATGGTAAATGTATCCCATCTCCGTTCCGATGACCACATACTTGTCATCAGGGCTGAATACAAGGCTCTTCGCGCTGTCACCGTACATGAGCTTAAAGCTGTTCTCCTCAAGTCCGCTGGCAATGTCATAAATCTTTACGCAGCCAGAGTTCATTCCGGCGACGATTTTTGTCGAATCATTTGAGAATTCCGCCGCAAAAGAAAATCCAGCCCTGTCTTCCAGAGTAAAAAAGTCAGATTCATCAAGAGTGGAGCTAATCAAAAGGCTTGATGGACTTTGAGCTGCTACAAAATGAATTCCGTCAGGTGCCAGTCTCGGCTTGATTCTTGTCAGCGTGTACCTGTCGTATTTTGCAAGCTCATTCCAGCTGTCAGTATCAATTAAATGAACGGCCCCTGACTCGCTGGAGACCAAAAGACGGCTGCCGTCAGGGCTTGCGCTCAGTGCCCATATTCCGTCAGTAAAATCAAGTTTTTCTTCAATAATATGCTGACTGCTGTCTGCCAGCCGGAAGCTTTCATAAAGATTCTTTCCGTCCAGAGGAAGGAGAATCCTGTAATCCCCCGCATAAACCGCATCAGAAATGGCAGTCCCGGTTCCAGTGATTAAAGTTGAGCCAGTCACGCCCTCAGTTCCGTGAATAAGAACCGTATTGTCATCACGGACGCTCATCAGGTAGCGGCCATCGCTGGTAAACTGCAATGAAGTCACATTGGCAAAAGGATTTGTGTTTTCTGCCACTGCATTTGAATAAATGGCCGCAATCGTGTTGTAACCGGCGTTCCAAAGGACAATGGAATTGTTCCAGCTGGTTGCAAAATATTTTCCGTCACGGGTCCAGGCCACCGCATTTACAGGGGCGGCAGACTTGGCAAGATATTCCTGACTCAAATCCTTGTTGGCTTCCTGCTCAGGATTCGGCTCTACCTTCGTTTCCGTAATCAGGTTTCCGTCAATATCATAGCCGGGGATGGCTCCTTCCTGGGGAAGCTGCGTCTCGTCGTTTTCTTGCGCAAAAAGAGAAAATGAAATAATTAAAAAAAATGCACAAAAAAACTTCCGCATTTTTAAAGAGATTCCTATAGGATTGTATCGGCAAGAATCAGGCAAAACTTTAGGGAAGCAGAAACTGGAGCGACAGAGAAATCGGCTGTATTTTCCTAAGGTCAATCATCAAATAAAGGATAACAGTCAAAGCCAGCAGTACGCAATTCCTCGCCTATCGTTCCTTTTGAATTTTCGTTCACAACCACAAGATAATATTTAGTACCGCTGGGACGAACTTCGCTTGTAATCTCAGCCTTAAAGCCCTTTCCGGCAACACGGTCACAAAGAGCCCTGGCATTGGCCTCATCCCGGAAAAGCCCCAGCTGCTGCCTGACGATTTTCTCGCCTTTTGCTGATGATGAAGATTTTTCTGATGATGAAGTCTTTGCTGCAGAAACTGAAGCCGACTTTTCCTGGGCGGATGTTTTCTCTGCCTTGGAAACGGAACCTTCTCCCAGACCCGCAATTTCCGGCAAATCAACGCCGTTTCTCGGCACAAAATACCAGAAGGGGGTCGGCAAAGTCTGAATCTCGCCCTTTACGATGGAAGCCTCCATGCTTTTTGGATAAGTTTTTTTCAGGCTTTCAGAAAACTGCGACTCGCCGGTAAGATGCCACAAGGTGAGCAAAAGCGAAGGCCTCACCAGCTTCATGGAATCAAGGCCGGAATATGTTTTCAGCATGGCGATGCTTTCCTTTGTGTCCGAAATGCTTTTCGCCTTGCAGAGGGCGCTCCACTGCTCGTATAGCTTTACATAGGCGATTATTTTCTCATCTTTTGAATTCCTTACCGCCGAATTAAGATAGCTTTCCGCCGCAGAATAATCTCCTGCACACAGGGCACAACGGACGGCATCAATAACCAGCTCCTCAGAATTCTTGTTGGGCACTCCCGGCACTACTGAAGCCGCGCTTCCCTGAATCGATGCCGCCTGAACGAAAGTTTTCTGAGCCTTTTCATAAAGGCCCTGCTGTTCAAGTACAGAAGCAAGAAAGGCATAGACAGCCCTCTTTTCCGCATTTTCTGGAACAGAGGAAAGACTGGTCTCCAAATATTTTATTGATTCTGTCAGCGATGATTTTTTTGCAGCCGTCTCAATCACGGACTTGGCCGAAGTATTTTTCGTCTGGCCTGAAAGTGAAAAAAGAATGGTCGATAAGGCAAAAAAAGAAATCAGGGATTTTTTCATTTTTCTACTAGCTTTTTTATATTTTCGGCAAGCTGAACTAAATTCAAAGGTTTTTTCATATAGAGGCAAACACCAAAATCCCGGATGCTTTTTTCCAGCTCATCATTTTCAAGTGCCGTTATGACTATAATCTGCGGCTTTCCGAAACGGTCGCCCTCGTTTATGCGGCGGCACAAGTCATAGCCGTCTATTCCCGGAAGATTGAGATCCAGCATCAGTATCCTTGGCATTTTTTCCACCATGATTGAACCGGCCTCAAATCCGTCAAAAGCCTGGTAAACTGAAAGACCGGGAACATTTCGCTCCATGTACTTTGCCACCACCGTGTTCAATCCCCGGTCGTCATCAACGATGAGCAGGCTGCTGTCCACGCAGCCCCCCTTGCAAGCCAGGCGAAGCTCTGCGGGAATCTGAATGTTCCTTGCCCGCATGAATTCCACCAAATCCTCGGGATAAACCCGGAATTGGCCACCAGGAGTATTAAATGCCTTTATATGATTATTTCTAATCCAATTTATTGCAGTTTGATTAACCACCCCACAAAGTTTGGCAACTTCAAGAGCTGAGTACATGACTGGCTTGTCATCGTTATGAGGCATTCTCCGAAACCTTCTTTTCTTTTAGGACTTTTTGTATAATTTTATAGGAAAAACCGTTATCTGCAAGCGATTTTATCAAATTTTTGTCATTTTTATTTTTACAAATCAGCTTATTTAAGGCAAGACGGCAAAGCTCTTCTTCATCAGCCGTCTCGAAATAATCCTTAACGGCCTGGCTGGCAATTTGCCTTGAAACGCCCCTTGCGCATAGTTCCTTCACCAGGCGAATGCTGCCCCTGGGCTTAAAAGCACAATGACTTCTAATCCACGAAGAAGCGTATCGAGCGTCATCAAGATACTTTTTCGACTCAAGGTAATCCAGGGCTGTCTTTATCGTTTCCTCATCAAATTCTTTTTTTAGAAGTTTTTGCTCCAGAGAAAACCTGCACTGCTCGCTTCTTCCAAGAGAACGGGCCGCCGCCTCAATAGCCAGCTTAACATTAGGATTAAGTTCTTCCATAATCTACCAACAAAAAACGCCCGCTTTTTAGGCAGGCGTGTAACATGCGTAAGATAAAACTTAGCGTTTTGAGAACTGGAAGTGTCGGCGAGCACCACGCTGACCGTACTTCTTTCGTTCTACCATTCGGCTGTCTCGTGTGAGGAAGCCGTTTGCTTTGAGAGATGCACGAGCATCTGGATCTACCTGAAGCAAAGCACGAGAAATACCGTGCAAGCAAGCTGCAGCCTGACCTTTAAGACCGCCACCCTGAACGTTAATCAAGATGTCGAATTTGTTCTCGTAGTTTGTAACGAGAAGTGGCTGATGAACTGTGCGAACCTCTGCCTCAACCGGGAAGTATTCAGCAACATCCTTTCCGTTTACGACGATTTTTCCTGAGCCTTCACGAACAAATACGCGGGCAACAGATGTTTTTCGTCTTCCTGTTCCGATTGCAATATTTTTTACTGCCATGATAGACTCCTATTAAAGCTCGATTACTTTTGGGTTCTGTGAAGCATGTGGATGCTCTGAACCAGCGTAGATTTTAACATTTCCCATGAGACGGCGACCAAGTTTTCCGTTAGGGAGCATACCAGCGATTGTGCGTGACAATGGCTCTGTTGGGTGTTTAGCAAGCAATTTCTCGAATGAGTAGCTGCGCAAGCCACCAACGAAACCTGTGTAGTGTCGGTAGAGCATGTCTGTGCGTTTGTTGCCAGAAACAGCAACTTTGTCAGCGTTTACAACGATAACATAGTCACCCATTTCCTGGTTTGGTGTGTAAGTTGGCTTGTTCTTTCCGCGAAGGATAGAAGCAACTTTTGCTGCTACGCGACCGAGCGGCTTTCCTTCCGCATCGATGATGTACCAGTCGCGTTTCTGTTCATAGTCTTTAACGAAAATGGTTTTCATTCTTTTAACCTTCAATATAGATTCTTTTGTGCGTCCCTGATTTGCATCTTCAGTTCGACACTTGCCAGCGATGAGCAGTCGCAAGCAATGAATATACGGGGATTGATAGTATAGAATTTTTGTACTTTTAAATCAATAAATTCTAAATAAAATTTGACTTTCTTTTAGAAAATTTGTTAGCAATTAGCAGTTAGCAATGTGCAATTTTTTAACTGCTCACTGCTAATTGCTCACTCCTCATTCTTCATGGCTTCCCTTTCTTCCCGCTTGGCCTCGTTTCTGTCCCGGACATCAGCAATTCCAATCAAAATAGCCAAAAGTCCGACCAAAGCCGCAAGAATCGGAGCAATGCCCTTCAAGACGAACATTATATTTTCGCCCCAGTTCAAACCGGCAGGAAGGCAGGCAAAAATCGTAAAAACAATACAAGCAATTCCAAAAATTATCGTGAACATGACTTTATTATAGAAGAAAAGCCAAAAAGTGCAAAGGGGGAAAGCCTTCCCCCTGCGTCGCACTATGGAAGCTTCGCTTCCGCCGTTGCGCCGACACCCCCATCTCCTGGGGCTTTGCCCCAAGCCCCATCCTTGCATCACATCACATTTTATTGCAAATTTATCAACACTAGATTTCAAACATTGCACTTTACGCAATCACAAGCGGGCATTATAATAGCTTAAAATTAATTTTTTATAGAGGAATCAAAAAATGGGTAACAACTATTTTAATTCTATTCCGTGGCGCGAGGCTCGCTTGCAGCTCGGTCACTGCCGCTCAATGGCAAAAGAAGAATTCGCTGACGGAGTTAACGCTCTCAAAGGCAAAAAAATCGTAATCGTTGGTTGTGGTGCACAGGGCTTGAACCAGGGCCTCTGTCTCCGCGACTCAGGTTTGGATGTATCTTACGCTCTCCGCGAAGAGGCAATCGCTCAGAAACGCCAGTCTTGGAAGAACGCCACAGAAAACGGCTTCAAAGTCGGAACTTACGACGAATTGATTCCAACCGCCGACCTCATCGGAAACCTCACTCCTGATAAACAGCACACAAATGTAATTTCAGAAGTCATGAAGAGAATGAAGAAAGGCTCTGCCCTCTGGTACAGCCACGGCTTCAACATGATTGAAGAGGGAATGCAGATTCGCCCGGATATCACAGTCGTAATGTGCGCTCCAAAAGGACCAGGTACAGAAGTTTGGC
>DGTW01000043.1 GCA_002393835.1 Treponema sp. UBA4326 | reverse complement strand
CTCCGCAAGTTGCACGAACTCAAAGGGTGTGAGGCACTCACCGCCGACGACTTGGTACAGGATGAAGGCGCCCTCGACACATGGTTCTCTTCTTGGCTCTGGCCGTTCTCCACGCTGGGCTGGCCTGAGAATACAAAAGATTTGGAAACTTTCTACCCGACAACAGCACTCGTAACAGCTTACGACATCATCTTCTTCTGGGTAAGCCCTATGATTATGGCAGGCCTTGAATTCACAGGCAAGGCTCCTTTCCACGACATTTACATCCACGGTCTCGTCCGAGACAAGCAGGGCCGCAAAATGTCAAAATCCCTTGGAAACGGAATTGACCCGCTTGAAATCATCGATCAGTACGGTGCCGATGCCCTCAAATTCACCCTCAGCTTCCTCTGTGCCCAGGGACAGGACATCCTCATCGACAACGAGTCATTCAAGATGGGCTCAAAGTTCTGTAACAAAGTATGGAACGCAAGCCGCTACATTCTCGGAAATCTCGAAGGCCGCAACCTCATTCCTGTAAAGGACTCTGACCTGAACGAGCTTGACAAGTGGATTTTCACAGAGCTCAACAAGGCCGCAAAAAATGCCCGTGAGGCTCTGGATTCATACCGCTACAACGACGCCGCAAGCGCAGTCTATGAATATTTCTGGTACAATTTCTGTGACTGGTATGTTGAGGCTACAAAACTCAGCTTCTGGCACGGCGACGACCATGAAAAAGACCGGGCAGTCTCAGTCCTCCTCAATGTCCTTGAAGAGTCACTCAGATTGCTTCATCCTTTCATTCCTTTTGTTACCGAAGAGATTTACTCAAAACTGCCTCGCACTGAAATCACCGAAAACCGCAAAAAGGCCGGTGAGCAGAAAATCATGTCAAACGAGACTTATTCAGACCTGCTCGTAACGGCTCCTTATCCTGAATACTCTGAAATCCGTGCTGACCAGAAAGTCATCACCCGCTTTGCAGTCCTGCAGGATTTAATCCGCTCAGTCCGGGGCCTTCGCAACGAGTGCGGAGTGAATCCGGCTGACAAAATCAACCTCGCAATTCTTATCGAAAAGGGAAGTGCGGCTGAAGTCTGCCGGGAAAAAGTCGAGATGATTCAGCTCCTTGCAGGCCTCTCAAAGGTCGAGTTCGTTGAGACAAAACCTGGCAAGGCTATCGGTACAGTTGGCACAGGCTTTGAGGCCTTTATCCTTCTCGATGAGAACATCAACAAAGAGCAGCTTTTGCTTCATTTCCAGAAAGATTTGGAAAAGGACAAAAAGGACGCTGAGCGAACCGAAGCCAAGCTTAACGGCAAATTCGCCGAACACGCCCCTGCCGAGGTCGTTCAGGCCGAGCGGGACAAGCTGACCGAAACAAAACGCCGCATCGAAAAACTTGGTACATATATCGAAGCGTTGAAATAAAGACACGAATTACACTAATTAACACGAATTATTTTTTCCCGTGTTAAAATAAAAAAAACTCACAGAGGACACAGAGTTCACAGAGATTTTTTCCTCTGTGTTCTCTTTAACTCTGTGAGGAATTTAATTCATGGAGGAGCGTATGGCTTATAAATATGAGATGAAAACCGAAAAGCCTGACCAGATGGACAAGGAGCACATGCAGCAGCTCAAGCATATTATCCTTGCGCCGTACATGCAGCTTTCAACCGGGCTTATCGGAAAGGGCCGTCATGCGGGCGGAAACATGTTCCGTCATCAGATTGATACTCTCGGAATTCTCATTGATTACGGCTATATCGACTCCGTGCTTTTAAAGGCTTCTCTCGTTCACGATACGGTTGAGGACATCAAGGGCTTTGATTCCAACGAAATTGTTAACGCTGATTCTGAGGGGCAGGCCGTTCTTGACCTTGTCCTTGAAGTAACCCGCCGTGATGACGAAAATAAAATCCAGTTCTTGCGGCGCATCATCAACAACGGGAGCCAGAAGGCAAAAATCCTCAAATGCGCCGACAGAATCTCAAATATGATTTCCCTGGGCTTTGTCACTGACCCAAAATTCATCGAACGCTACTGTGACGAGACTGAATTCTATCTTCTTCCAATGGCCCTTGAGATTGACTACAACATGTATCAGGAGCTTATCGAGCTTATCAGAACCCGACGGCGATATCTTGAGGACGGCGGTTATTTCGACAACAGGCACAAAGATTCTTCGAGCGACATACTGAAGTAAAATTTGCCAATTCTTCTCATTTGTGAGATAATTTTTTCTATGAAATTTACAAAACGTACTCTTCCTAAAAATCTTCCGCTCTTGCTTAAAGAGCGGGTTTCCCAGTGTCCGAAAGTCTATCTTCAGGCGGCAAAAGACAAAAATTCAGTCTGGCAATACTACACTTACGAAGAATTTTATGAATCCGTGATTGCTTTTGCCCAATCTCTGCTTTCAATCGGCGTAAAACGAGGCGACAACATTGCCCTTATGAGCGACAACCGGCGGGAATGGTTCATCACGGACTATGCGATTCTTTGTCTTGGCTCGGCTGATGTACCCCGGGGCTGTGACTCAATGGGAACTGAGATGCGTTTTATTACGGCCTATGCCGACTGTAAATTCGGATTTTTTGAGAACGAGAGGCAGCTTTGTAAAATCCTGGAGAAAATCGAAGAAGTTCCCCTGCTTAAGACCGTCATTCTTTTTGACAAAATGACTGAAGAAGCCGAAGAAAGAGCGAAAAATGAGGGGCTTACTTTCTATTATTTTGAAGATTTGCTTGAAAAAGGCAGGGCTATAGTCAAAGAAAATCCTCTTGAGAAAAAAGCTCAGATTGAAGCCGAGATGGAAAAAACTTCTCCTGATGATGTGGCAACCATGATTTTCACTTCAGGAACGACAGGTACCCCAAAAGGCGTTATGCTTACCCACAACAATTACATTTCCCAGCTTTCGGTGATTCATGATTTCATCGGCTGTAAGGAAGGGGACTGGTGGATGACCATTCTTCCTGTCTGGCATGTCTTCGAACGCCTCATTCAGTATGTGGCCGTCCACATGAAGTGTGGTCTTGCCTATTCAAAGCCCGCAGCTCCGGTTCTCCTGCCTGACATGGCCTCTATCCGCCCTCAGTGGATTTGCGGCGTTCCCCGACTTTGGGAGGCCCTTGCCAACGGCGTTATCCGTACCATGAAGAAGACCGGTGGACTTAAATATAAAATGTTCAATTTCTTCATTAAAATAGGTTCTGCCTATGCCAATATGAAGAATTATGTTTTCTGGAATATTCCCCAGCTTTCGGTCAAAAAACGCTGCCGTTTTTGTGACACAATGATTGGTCTTCTTCCCTGGCTTTGCCTCTGGCCCCTTCATAAGCTGGGAGACATACTTGTTTTCAAAAAAATCCGTGAAAAGATGGGCGGCCGCATTTCAATCGCAATTTCAGGAGGCGGTGCCCTTCAAAAAGAAATCGACAATTTTTACCGGGCAATCGGCCTGAACCTGCTTGAAGGCTACGGAATGAGCGAGACTGCCCCTGTAGTTTCTTTCCGTGATTACAAACATCCTCGTCCAGGTGTTGTTGGAATCGTTTTCCCAACCATGGAACTCCGTATTGTTGCCGAGGAGCACGGAGTCATAAAGAGCATGAATCATCTTGGACCTGGAAAGCAAGGCCTTATCGTTCTTCGCTCTCCTCAGGTGATGAAAGGCTATTACAAGCGTCCTGATTTGACGGAGAAGGTGATTGACAAGGACGGCTGGCTTAACACCGGTGACCTGGGAATTATGAGCCATGACGGCGAAATCAAGATTACCGGACGGGCAAAAGACACAATCGTTCTTCTTGACGGAGAGAATATCGAGCCTGGCATCATTGAATCCGCCCTGCTTGCCAGCGACTTCATAGAAAGCGTCATGGTGGTCGGTCAGGACAAAAAATACCTGGGCGCCCTTATTGTTCCTTCAAAGGACAATATCATTTCTTATGCCGAAGAAAACAAGATTCCTTATGAGACTTATGAATCACTTTTAACTGATTCCAGAATCCACAAACTTATTGAAGAAATCATTTCTGACACCATAAACACGGCCAACGGATTCAGAATCTGCGAGAAGGTTTTCAAATTCGTGCTTGTTCCAAAGTCTTTTGAAGCTGGTGTCGAGATGTCGGCTAAACTTGAGATGATGCGCTACAAAATCGCTGAAATATACAAAAGTGAAATAAATTCGCTTTTTGAATAATAATTTGACATTTTAGGGCAGCGGATTATTTCAGTTTGATTACAAGAATCTTGCTTAAATCACGAAAATTCGCTATTCTTTTTATAACAAGTTTGAATCTTTATTTTTTAGGAGATAAAAAATGGCAGTAAAAGTTGCTATTAACGGTTTTGGTCGCATTGGCCGCTTGGCTTTCCGCCAGATGTTCGATGCTGAAGGTTATGAAGTTGTTGCAATCAACGA
>DGTW01000253.1 GCA_002393835.1 Treponema sp. UBA4326 | reverse complement strand
ACAGAAAAATACCATTCCTCTTCCTGTTCGTTCCATGCTGTACGAATTAACGAATTTTCAAAAGTTTTTGGAATCTCATTGCTCATACAATAAGCATAATACAAATATATGTTAATGTAAAGTTAAGTAGACAAAATTGTATATTATTTTAAAGTTCTTCCAAAGCCTTGTTTACAGCTTCTTTTACTTGCGTGATAAGTTTCTTTGTAATCACATCATAAATGTCTTTTGTGATTTCATTTTCTTGAGCACAATGAATTCAGTGCAAGTTGCTTCAATCGCAAAGTCTGCTGATGAAGTTTCCAGTCATGTCATTTCGGGCTTTTTCAATATGATTAAATCCGAGCTTGACCAAAACATTGCGGCCATTGCTGCGAAATTCAAAGCTGTCTTCGAACTTCTAACAACAAAGTCAGCGACTCTTGAAAAACAGCAAATCGTTATGCAGGACGATTATTCACGGGTTTCAGACAGATACAACAAAGTCTTTCAGAATCTCGACGAAGAACTTGAAAAGCGTGTTGTTGCCCTCGACAGAAATGTCTTTGAAATCTCAAAGCGAGTTCAAGGCGAGCAGCTTCACTCTGAGACTTCAAAAAAAGTCACTCAGTTCCTTCTGGGAGTGAATGAAGATGAGATTGTTCAGCAACAGCTTCTCATTGCGAATGCAAAATCAAGGGTACAGAAAGCAATTGATTCTCTTGCGGCGAATGTCATTCAGGAGACAGTGTATTCCAAAAAAGTAGATAGCATTGTCTCAGAACATGGCTGCGTTGCAAGCGAAAGTAACTACATTCCTGTAATTTTTACCGAAAAATTCTGTCCGAATTTTTTGTTGTGTCTGTTTTTTTATTTTCCCCCACACCATTACACATAGTCTGCCAGCAAGAATTTATGAACAGGCACGACTTCAATCGTAAGATTGTCTTTCCTAATCGTCCTTTCTTCCTCATTAGTGACTATGATAAGTCTTTGCGCTTCTTCTGATTTTTCCGCAAACGAAAACAAACTTTTTGTTTCCCGCTCTTCTGCATCTCCAAGCTCGTAAGCCACTTGAATAGCAGTTTTCTGCTCCGGGAGATAGAAATCTATGTCGATTCCGGTCTGTTTTGATTTGAAATAGTAAAATTCTTCTTCAAACTTTCGTTTGAGATATACCGCGACAGCATTTTCCAGGAGTGCAGATTTTTTATTTACGAGGAAAAGCGAAAGAAGTCCGTTGTCGTAAAAATAGAATCTTGGAGTGCCCTCTTTTTCAGCAAATTTTGAGACATAATTGCTTGTTCGGAACACAAGGTATGCGTTCTGTGCATAAGATGAATATTCAATCATGGAATCAGTTGATGTTTTTGTTCCCGAGTCCTTTACATTTCCTGCAAGCGTGTTGAAAGAAATTTCGCTCATCACCGTTTCGGCAATTTTTTTAATCATCAGGCGGAGAGCAAGCTTGTTCTTTACATCTTCACGCTCAATGATGTCGCCCAGAAGCACTTTTTCGTAGACGGTCTTGATATATTCTCTTTTGTTCGTAAAAAACTGTGTTTCTGGCAGTCCACCAGCCGCGATATATTCCTGACAGGCTCTTCTGATTTTTGCTGATTCTGATGTTGTGAGCATTGCCCTTTTATCATGCAAAATATTTTTATAATCCAAAACTTCGCCCAGAGAAAAAGGCATAATCATTTTTGGGATATATCTCCCGCCCAAAGTGCTTGCCATCTCTGAACTCAGCATTTTTGCGTTACTTCCAGTAATATAAACCCGCTTTTTCTGGTCTGCCATTCTGCGTGCAAAATGTTCCCAGCCGTCAATAAGCTGAATTTCATCGAAAAAATAGTAAACTTCTTTTGAATCGTTCAGTTCGTGCGCAACTTCAACAATGTCATTGAAATCGCTCACAGAAAAGCCCAATAAGCGGTCGTCCTCAAAATTGACATAAATTATCTGCGACCACTCACAGCCTTGTGCGACAAGTTCTTTTGCAATACGGTACAAAAGCGTAGATTTACCGGCTCGCCTCAAACCGACCAGAATATAATTTGCGTTCTTTTCAAAGATGTAATCTCTTTTGATAAGCTCAGAGTTCTTGATAAATTCTGTTTGGTCAAAAATGACTTCTTTTAGCAAATCGTGATTCATAGATGCACCTCACTATATCTGAGGATATTTTATCGTGTACAGACGATAAAATCAAGCAATTTTTATCGTGTACAGACGATAAAATCAAGCAATTTTTATCGTGTACAGACGATAAAACAATACCAAAACTATCGTCTACATACGACAAAATACTAACATCCATAATTATGTCTATTTTTTAATTATGACATTCAATTAAAACAAACATCATTCCACTAGCTGAAATTATATAACTTCCAGAATTAGTGAAGTTATAACTCCAAGTTATAATATCTGTTTCGTTAGCATACTGTCTCTTATAAATTTGTTCTCCATTAATCGAAAAAGAATTTGGTTTATTGCCTGTTGACCAACTAGTATCACTAGTAGTACCGCAACCCATTAATTGTATTGTACATGAAGAATCAACGGTTATTTGAAGTACATTTCCTTCTATGTCACTTGTACCTATTTTAAGGCCTTCATTAAATTTTAGAGTATTTCTTTTATCATCACTTAAGATAACTAATTTAGCTCCAGAACCGTCCACTTCAAATTCCGCATCGTTAGTTGGTTTTCCACCAATGTACATATCTGCAATTCCAGCACTGTTAAATGCAGTCTGCATTTTTTCTACATTTGTTAAATCGAAAACAGCATTTACAATAGAAGTGCTGGCAGTCTCTTTTTTCGTTATTGTTACTGTACTTGTTGAAGGAATAAAAGTGAAAATATATGTTCCTTCTTCTTCAACAGAAATACCAGTTCTTGAATTCGAATCTTCCGTAAGCTTAAAAGTTGAAGTCGTGCTTAATTGAAACAATTGCCCACTTCCCCATGTATATGTTTTCGATGAGCCATAGGCAGGAAAATAATTCGCATAAAAGTAAAAATAAATGGTAGAATTTGCAGAAAGTGAGAATGAAGTTGTAAAAGTTGTTTTTCCATCACTAACGCCATTCACCATTTGCTGTATTTTCGATGAAGCTAATTTACTATTAATAGTATAGTCTATCATCATAGTATCGCCTGTATAATACTGTGTTTGTTCCGTTTCTGACGATACTGGGGTTTTATCCGCTTCTTCTTCACCATTAATTAGTTTGGCACAAGAAGAAAACATCATGAGTATTATGCAAAGAAATGTTAAACATAAAAATTTCATATTATTTCTCCATAAAAATCTATAAATATTATCGTTTTACCGGCCAACCAATACAGATTCCAACTCGTGCACTGTCAGCAACCATTGCATCTGCATTAAATAAAAAATGTAAATCATAATTACCCGTCACTTTTAAATGATTAGTAATTTTTAATTCAAGGCCTGCACCTACTTTTGCTACAGCACCGCGAAAAAACATATCATCATGCTTATTGTTAGTAGTTCCTTGATACTTTAGAAAATATGCTCCAATTCCACCTTTACCGAATATAAAGAATGGACCAAACAAATGAAAATAGAGCCCCACATCTACAGTGGCATCCAAAAAACTTTCCCTCTCTTTCCCCATTGCAACGGCAATGTTAAGCCAGTCAATATAAAATGGGCCATTATATGTTGTAAACGCATTTAGGGAAACGCCATTCATTGTATAATTTAAACTATCAGAAATAAGAAACCAATTTATACCGAATATGTCACATACACGCAGGTACTTAGATGTCGAATCTCCATTTGAAATGGCAGAATCAGAATAATCCATTTGATTTAATAGCGCATTATCTAATTCTGCCTTATTTTCAGTAGGTTTTGACTCTAATTTGGTCTCATTCAGTTTTTTTTTACTCGTTTTTGTCATTACCGTTTTGTTTTCAGTTTTTGTCAGGCTTTTTGCGCTGCTTATTTGTCTGACAACTTTATCAACGGTATTATTTATATAGACAGCTCCAGTTTTTGAATTATAGACTTTATAGTTGTTCACTTTTATGTCAAAATCTTCGTCTATTGAGTGCGGAAGAACGGAATAAGTGATTTCACCGGCAATGAAGTTATTTTTCTGTGCTTCTGTTACGGCAAGATATTCTGTCTTTAAATCTGCATCATTTATGGCAAATATTGTTTTGTCAGTAAACGGAACTAATTCGTCTAAAGAGCGAATCTGAACCGGCCAGTTTTTCGGCTTAGCTTCTGCATCAAATTTTCCAAGAAAGGCGTTTACCTGCGAATTTCCTGTAAGTTTGAACTGAGTCTGGGCAAGTTTGCTTTTTATTTCACGCTCTGAAATCTCAACATTTTTTGTCATGTTGTTATACTGAATCGTGATTCTTTCTTTTTCACCGTTTATTTCAGTGTCACGGCGACTTTCAATCGTGGAGATTTCTTTTTTCTTGCGCGCCTCAAATTCTGCCACGCTATCCCACGGATCTTTCACCTGCCTATTAATTGCGTTTATCTGTTCTTGATATTTTGACCTGATACTTGCAGAAGTTTTTTCAATCTCTTTGTCTCGCTCCCTTTGAATACCAAGTAATTTTGTACGACATCTGGCAATTTCTTCAATGTAATCATTCGCATTTTGCAAACTTCGGGAATCTCCGAGCAATTCGTTCAGTTTTGCAGATGCCCGGATTGCCATCGTCTCAATCACTGGTGATTCAATCGTCTCAATATTGGTGACCCGGACATACAAACTCATGTAAGTTCCGAATTGCTCAAAATTCCCATAAACAAGATAATGTGCGCCAACTTGCTTTCCAATTTCGACCAATAATGAATCATTTACATTGCCATCATATTGATAATCAATTTCGGCATTCAGTTTTTTGAGATTTTCTTTGTTACGCTCAACAATTGTGAATCCATTTTTTTTAAGATTAGCTTCAAGATTTGTTGTAATATAATTTGAAAGCTCCTTGCTGTTACTTGAAAACTGCGCAACGGCAATTTTTGCATTTTGAGGTAGAGTTTGTTGAATTTTTGTAGCCGCAAGCGATAATGCATTATCAAGTTCTATGGTTGTCTGAGCAAAAATACTGCTGAATGTCAGCATAGCAACAAGGCAAAAAAGAATTCTTTTTTTCATCTTGGACTCCCTAGGTTTTTAGTATCCTAATTTCGATTCAGCAAAAACCTGTGCTTCAAGCATCGCAGATTTTGTGTCTGCTTTTAACTGAGCTTGTATCTGATTTTTTGCCTCAACTTTTCCCAACGCCCGGTCAAGCTGAAGTGCAAAATTCTCTTTTCCCATGCCGTACACGACGATGTACTGATAAATGTCTTCCGTTGTTTTTGCGTCCTTGTCGATAATTCGTGTTTTTACCCAATAATCCATTTCCTGCATCATTCCGTTGATTTCCATCTTTGAGAATGTGCTGGTCAGTTCCTGCAAATATGAATTATACTCGTCCTTTTCATCGGGGCTTCCGGTCGCCTCGCCACCAAATTTTGCGATGACAAAATCAGAAAGAGATTTTGAGAATGCGCCCGAAATATTTACATTCGTCGTCCAGCTTTTCAATGCGTTCAAATTTTTACCCGTACGTTCGGCGATAAAAACGATTTTGTTCTCAAACTGCGGCATTTTTGTGAATGCGGATTTGTTGCCGTCAATAGCGGACTGAACCCACTCTGGAACAGGCGAACCGATTGAAGCTCCTTTCCAGTCAATCATTTCCCGCTCAACATGCTTTGAAGAAACTGGCGTAGTAGATTCCACAACTTTTGTGCTTCCGCAGCCGATTAACATAGTAGCGAAGATGGTTGCGACACCAACACTTTTTATGACATTTTGAATTTTCATAAGAACCTCCTTCAATTCTTACTGTATAAATTTCAGGCTTTTGCCTGCATAATCCTTATTTGAATTCTGGCTGAGTATGTTCGTCAAATTCATAAATAAAAGATTTTTTCAGTTCGTCAGCAATCATTTTGTAAGTCAAGCGGTATGCATCGGCTTGTTTCCGGGCACCTTTTTTGTCAAATGTGCGGGCGTAAGAAAAGTATGGTTTTCCATCCGTTGCGAGCGCAGTGACAGAAATCTTTGCATAAAGAAAAACACCTGCACCAGTCTGATTTTCATCTGCCGTCACGGTTACGGAGAGCGTTGAGGTTGATTTGTCGCCTCCCGAAGAAACAGCATAGCCCCGTTCTTCCATCAGTTTTGAGAGCGTTGTGTATATCGTATCCTTCCAATCATTTTGCACAGAAATCGTAAAAGTCAGATTTTCCTGACATGTTTTTAATGCGGTGTATGAACGATTAATAAGATTTTCAACAGAAGAAAAATAATTTTCGCTAACAGATTTCACGATTCTCGCATTTTTAACAAGTTCCGCAGTGAGAGCCGAAATTGTGACGGCACTTTTTGCGCAGTTTAATCCAGTCACATAGTTTTTGGGATTCTCGGCATATTCAAGCATGTGAGTTAGGACAAGGGCATTTTGTTTTATTTCCTGCTCATATACCTTGAAAACAGATTCTCGCTCAATAAAAGCAAGCACATAAATCCGTTGTTTTACCGCAAAAGACCCCGTAAATTGCACTCCAAAAAATTCTGCCTGTGAGCGAATTTTTGCTTTCTCAACTATACTTGTCGTTTCTTTTGAAGAATAAGAATTTTTTGTCTCGGTTTCGTTGTAAGTCTTAATCAGCTCGTTGCAGACTTCCGCATTTGTATGGAAGAAAAGTGATATTTGTGAAAGCGCATTGTTTTTCGCCTCGTTTTCAGTAGCACCTTCTCCGATTGCACTGATATAGAATTCCGAAGGATAAGAAAGCTCTTTATGCTCAAACCAAGCAGGAACACGAACAGCAAAAAGAGGAATTTCTGACATAAAAGCAATAAAAAAGAAGATTTTTTGCACAAATTTTGACATAAATTTTCCTCTCAGACAATTTTGTAATCATAAGATACTGATACTCTTTAATCATAATCACGGAATTATGTTATTGGATTTATACTATCACTATTTTCCAGTATTTGTAAAGCGAGCAATCACAAAATAATGTTATCGTGTGGTATGACTTTTCGGGAACGATTAAGGGAACAGATTGAATATCGAGGTCTTTTGGATAAAGAAGTCGCCGCACAAGCAGGAATCAGCAAACGCACAATGGATAGCTATGTAGGTTCCGAATCATGTATGCCCTCAGCAGAAGTCGCAGTCCGTCTCGCAAAAGTTCTTGGTGTCTCCGTTGAATATTTGATTACCGGTGAAGCTACCCCTCAAAACACCATTGATTCCAATGTTTACATAATAAATCAATCTTCAGAAAAAAAAGCTCGTAATCTTCTCCATCACTTTGCAAATCTTTCTGTTCGTGACCAAGACTTGCTCATTTCATTTGCCGAACTCATGGAAAAAAACGCAGAACAATAAAAATATATGAACATTTTTCATTTATAAAATAATTCTCTTTTCTCTCCAAATCTGCTAGACTGTCTCTGTTTAGAGAAACAAAATGGCAGATAACGAAATAACAGAAAGTATCGACACAAGTGTCATAAACAATTCAATCACCCAAAATCAATCCGATGAAGAAGCAAAAGCTCAGGCTCTTCTTGAAGAAAAAGACTCAGAATCCCGCTTGCGAACTTACTCGGGGCCGGCAGGAAGAGCAATTACGGTCCTTCTTTGCGTATGGACGGCATTCCAGCTTTACTTCAGCACTTTCGGCGTTATAAGTGCGATAAACTTACGGGCTTTTCACTGTATTTTTCTGCTTGCCTTCACATTTTTGCTTTACCCGGCTTTCAAAAAGCAGAAGCGGAATCGAAAATTTCCTCCGATTGTTGATTTGATTCTGATTGGACTCGCAATTTTCACTTTCGGCTATCTTATAACGCACTACACAGAGATTGCCCGAAACGGCGGTCGAATCAATAAATACGAAATCTGGATTGCGGCGGCGGCGATTCTTGTCGTTT
Organism: Treponema sp. UBA4326; assembly: GCA_002393835.1. Taxonomy (GTDB): domain Bacteria; phylum Spirochaetota; class Spirochaetia; order Treponematales; family Treponemataceae; genus Treponema_D. The sequence goes on along the minus strand of DGTW01000253.1, from coordinate 16,359 downwards.
TTGAGGCTTCCCGGCGCACATCTCCGAACCTTGCGATTCTTGCGGCTGTTTTTCTTGCTTACAATTTCTTCGGAAAATTTATTCCGGGGCAGCTCGGGCACAACGGATTCACGCTCAAACGAGTCCTTATCACTCAGTTCTGGGGAACTCAGGGCGTTTTGGGAACTGGAATCAGCGTTTCGGCCACTTACATCTTTTTGTTTGTGGTTTTCGGTGCCTTCTTAAAGTATTCGGGCTTTTCAAAATTCATCAATGATTTTTCGCTCACTCTGGTTGGACAGACTCCGGGAGGTCCGGCAAAAGTTGCTGTCCTTGCTTCGGCTCTCATGGGAATGATTAACGGCTCTGCTGTGGCAAATGTCGCAACCACAGGCACAATCACAATCCCGCTGATGAAACAGACCGGCTACAAAAAAGAATTCGCCGCCGCAGTCGAGGCAACAGCTTCCACCGGCGGGCAATTCTGTCCTCCGATTATGGGAGCAGTCGGCTTCGTTATGGCAGAATTCTTGAACTTAAGCTACACCACTGTCATGATTGCTTCGATTCTTCCGGCTTTCCTTTATTATCTGGGGCTTTTAGTCGCGGTTCATTTTGAGGCAAAACGACTGGGGCTTTCAGGCATCTCCAAAGAAAACATCCCCAACGCCCTAAAAGTCATCAGGGAACAGGGACACCTCGTCCTGCCTCTGGTGATTTTAATCGCCCTGATGTGCAAAGGCTTCACTCCCCTGCTCGCCGCCGTTATTTCAATTTTCGTAACGATTGGCGCAAGCTGGCTTAGAAAAGAAACCCGCATGACTCCACAAAAAATTCTTGCGGCCTGTGTTGAAGGTTCCCGAAGCGCAATCGGAGTCGGCATTTCCTGCGTAATCATCGGCGTAATCATCGGTACAGTCACGCTCACAAGCCTGGGCTTAAACATAGGCTACCTGATTTTGAATGTCGTTCCAAGCAATTCGATTTATCTCACGGGATTTCTGGTAATGCTCATGTCGATTATCCTAGGAATGGGCGTTCCTGGAGTTGCCGCTTATGTAATCGTTCAGGCAGTTGCCGTTCCTGTCTTAATCAAAGTTGGAATCGCACCGCTACCGGCACACATGTTCTGTCTTATTTACGCATGTCTTTCAAACATCACGCCACCGGTTGCAATCAGCTGTTATGTCGCTTCGGGAATCGCAGGCTCTAACCAGCTTAAAACAGGTCTTCTGGCAGTCCGTTTAGGCTTAATCGGATTTTTGATTCCATTTTTCTTCCTGGGAAACCCGGTTCTTCTGATTGGAGTAAGTTCCGACTACACTCTCGTTCAGAGCCTTTGGGCAAGTATTACCGCAGCAGTGGGAACAGTCACCCTCGTTGCCGCCCTTGAAGGCTGGTTCCTCAAGAAATCAAGCTGGATTGAGCGTGCTGCCCTTTTGGTCGTAGCACCTCTGCTTTTGTACGCAGGAATTACCACGGATTTGATTGGATTCGGGATTCTTGCAACGGTCATCGCATATCAATTGATTAGGAATTTTCGTGCAAGGGATTGAAGTGGCGCGAAGCGTTGCCGTCAGGCAATGAAGCGATAGCGAAACCACGGAAAGCCCGACCCGAAGGGAGCGAAGCGACCGTAGGGATGCACCCAAATAAATAGAAAAATTGATTTTTAAAGGAGAAAATCATGAAAAAAACAACAAAAGTTTTCGCTGCAATTGTTGGCGCAATTCTCGCACTTTCACTTGCCTCATGCAATGAAAAAAAATCGGCTGCTTCTAGCCCGGAAGGCTCGCACGCAAAAGTCACAATCAAATTCCCGACAGCGGGAGCTTCTGGCGCACTTTACGCAGTCGGGGCTGCCATCACAAACTTGTGGGACACACAGATTGACTTCGTTAGCGCATCAAGCCAGGCTTCAAACGGCGGAATCGACAATTTGAACCAGATTGCAGACGGCGAATCACAGGTTTCAATCGCAATTTCTTCAAACTGCTACCAGAGCTTTAACGGCACAGACAGCTTCAAAGGAAACGCAAACAAGAACTTGCGCGTAATCGCAGGCCTTTACTTCAACCCGAATCAGGTCGTCGCAACAAAAAAATCTGGAATTGAGCAGGTCGCAGATGTAAAAGGAAAGCATTTTGCGGTAGCCGCAGCAGGCTCATCAGTTGAAGGCGAATGCAAAAATCACTTTACCGCCGCAGGAATCAACTATCCGGCCGACATTCAGGCAGAATACATCGCTTTCGGGGACGCGGCAGACATGCTCCAGAACGGAACAATCGACGGCGCATGGATTATGAGCGGTGCTCCGGCAGCGGCTGTGAGCCAGGCTTGCTCAGCAGGATGCCATCTGGTCAACATCGGTGATGATGTAATCGCATCTTTGCAGAAAGATTATCCATGGTACGCAAAATTCACGATTCCGGCTGGCACTTACCCGGGACAGGACGCTGACATTCAGACTTCTGCAATCAAGATGGTTATGTTCACTTCAACAAGTCTCGACGAAGAAACAGTTTACCAGCTCACAAAAACTCTCTGGGAGCACATCGACGAGCTGGGACAGGCTCAGAAAAACCTCAAAGGCCTCACACCAGAAGCTGCTGTAGTTGACATCGCAGGCCTCCCTCTCCATGACGGAGCTGCAAAATACTACAAAGAAAGGGGAATTATTCAGTAGAATCTGGGCGTTACCCGCCTTACGGCGGGTCAGGCTACTACAGGTTCCGCTATCGCTGCATTCTTCCATTCGCTACGCTCATTCCAGAACGGCTTCGCCGCCTTCCGTATCCTTAACGCAATACAGGTGGCTTTCATTAATAATTTTCTTTAATCAATTGTAATACTTAATCCAAATGATGGTCAAATATAATATCCACCTGATTTCAAATCATAACTTTCTGAATAACTTATTCCTCGATAGCTGACTTTCATTGTTTCCCATCCAGCTACAGGAACAGCAAATAAAAATGAAGCAAACAGCCCGACTCTTTTAGATATTTTAGCTACACCAGTCAAATTTGCCCCAATAAAAAAAGCGAAGGAATTTGATTCAAGTTCCATATTATAGTTATAGCCAGAATATAAATACGAAACATCTTTACTAACACGCATCCAATCATATCCTAGCAAAGCAGCAAACGAAATCGTACCTTTCTCATCATGCTTAAAAGCATAACCCAATCCTAAATAGCCAGAAAAATCAAAGCCCCATTCATCATCCCCTTGATAAAAATCTTTAATCTTCTGACCACCTATATTCAAACCAACCTCAAATAAAAATCCGCTCGGCTTGTGAATCAACTGATCACTAAACGCAAAATTAACGCCGTTTCCTTTGCCATCTATATCTGCACTAGCTGTACTATTTTTAGCTTTGAAAGTTACATCGTAAAAAGGAAGTCCCATTCCCAAATTGATATTTCCACTCCAATTTTCACTAGCAAACACTCCGTGAATCCAAAATAATGAAAATAAAACCAATAAAACTTTTTTCATAAAAAACTCCATAAATAATTTACTAAGCGTAAGAGTATATACTCACGCTTAGTCATAATATTAACACACTCTCCGTATATATTCAAATATTACTCTCTGTCATATTTTTAAATAATGAACGAAATTCCAATCGAGATTATGCTAAAAACAAACATCCGTAGATTAAGAACTGAACTTGGATGGAGCCAAGAAAAACTTGCCGAAAAAGCCGAAATCTCACCATCTTATGTAACTCAAATTGAGTTGGGAAATCGTTCACCATCTATCGATATTATCGAAAAAATTGCAATAGCCTTAGGAATTGAATATAGGATTCTGTTCACCCCAGAAGATTTAGCTAAAAAAGAATATTGTAAATCGCTTCGTCTGTTAGAGAAAAATGTCATGCAGGCTGTGAATGAAGCAATTCAGAAGGAATTTCAAAAATAAGCTTACAGTTGCCCACTTTGCATCATAATCGCCATATAAGCATCCTGTATCGCTTCTTCCAGCGGGTAAGGATGCTTGCAAAAGTCTCTAGCTAACGAATAGTCGTAAGTTTTTTGCATAAGAAGGGCTATTGCCGTTTCATCCTGGGAAAGACCACAAAGCCCAAAAGGAGCTTCGTATAGATTTTTTCCTTCAAATGTGATTTTCTTGATTTCGTCAAATTCCTTGAAATTCGGATTTTCTGTTTTGCGATGGACTTTTCGCCTCTCTATGACTATCTCAGATTCCTTCCCCTCATTCTTTTCATCAAGATAATAAACTTTCCTATCAATTATTTCACCACGCAGTCCTTGAATTTTCAGGCTGTTCTTTCGGATTGGTGAGCGATATTGTTCTGAATCAAAATCGTAGAAGGCAACTTTTCCATTCTGGAACTCAAAACTAGCGACCGTTCGTTTTTTATTTGCGATTCTTCCGTCTTTAAATGACTCATAACGACTTAGCGTTTCCACGGTTGGAAATTCATAGCTTTTTGCACGGACGAAAAATTTCATACCAGCAGGAATTTTCATAAAAGCACGAATCAGACTTGCTGCATGATATTCATGAGCCAAAGAAATATTCAGTGCCGAAACTGGACCAAGCAAATCACTTTCCAAAAGACGGATAATCGCAGTATTTTCGGGATAAAGCCGGTATTGCTCTGCCACAATGAGGCGGGATTTTTTTTCTGGGGAGAGTTTTTTTAATTTTTCGATTGCCTCAAAATTAAGTGCGGCCGGCGTTTCTGCCAGAACAAAAAAGCCCCTGTCCAGCCATTCAAGGGCGACTTGGTTCCCTGAATTTTTTGAGACCGCCACCACAACAAAATCTGGCTTCATGTCTATACATTCGGAAACTGAGCTTGTCGCATAAATTCCCCATTCCTTTGAAAGGGCTTCAGCTTTTTCTGCCCTACGGCAAAGAACAGCTGCGACTTCAAAAAAATCAGGAAGGTTTTTGGCAATCCTGAGATAATATGATGCCCGCCAGCCTGATCCTACGATTACAAACCTTGCTTTTCTCTTCATTCTTTTATTTTCCTGGCTAATTCAGCTTCAAATTCTTTTTCAAAATCAAGTTCATCCTTGCTGCCAGCTTTCGGAAGCTTAATCATCTGTCCTTTCCATGAAGAAAGATACATTGCATTCGATAAAATCAGGCTTTTTCTTCCTTCACGGCCATCAGCAATACATTTTCCCTTGCCATAAATTTCATCTGCAAAAGCACTCAGAACCTTTTGATATGGTTCACTTTCTTTTTCTGGAATAATCTCACTCCATTCAGCATCAATATGCCTGAAAAAATCCGTGGCTGTCTTCCTATAATCTTTTTCCTTTCCGCCCATGGCTTTTTCAACGCTGCCGATTTTAATTTTTCCGTTTTCACAGACAATCATGGCTTCTTCAAGGGAAATTTCCAGGCGATTGACTCCGGGTGCATCTCCAGTTGAAGTAATGAATGTTCCAGTGGCTCCATTTTCCCACTCAAAGAAGACGCTTGCATCATCTTCAACTTCAATATTATGAAAATGACCTTCCCAGCAGAAAGCCTGAAGTTTTTTGGGCATTCCACAAATCCACTGAATCAAGTCAAAATTATGTGGGCATTGATTCAGAAGAACTCCGCCGCCATCTTTTTCCCAGCTTGCCCGCCATGGAGCCGATTTATAGTAAGTTTCAGGCCGATACCAGTCAGTTGCTACCCAGTTAAGTCTTTTTAGCTCTCCGTATTTTTTTGAATTTACCAGTTCGTAAAGCTTTTGATGAATCGGCATAGTCCGCTGATTGAAAACCATTCCGAAGATTTTTCCAGACTCGTCAGCTGCCTCTTCCATAAGCCTTGCCTGTCGGCTGTAAACACCAGAAGGCTTGTCGCTTAAAACATGGAGGCCATTCTTAAAAGCCCGGATTGCAAGTTCCGAATGTGAATAGTGGGGAGTTGCGATTATAACCGCATCAAGCTTAAGCTGGCCATTTTCCAGAGAAGCAAAAAGCTGGTCGGCAGATTCAAAAACTGGAAGCCCTTTTTTTATGGAAGGCTTAAGCTTTGACTTGTATGGCTCCTTTATCCTCGTAATGGCGGAAAGTTCCATTCCTTCGATTGCTCCGTCTTGAAGAAGGTAGGCATATTTGCTCCCCATGTTTCCAACACCCAAAACAGCGGTTTTTATCATATAAAGGTCCTATGAATTTGATTTCTACTCTATATCATTCATTATATTTCTTCAAATCAAGAAGCTTTTCATGTTTCGCAACTATTGATGAGACAACAGCATCACCAGTTACATTTGCACATGTCTGCATCATGCTGACAAGAGGATACAATCCCATTACAAGACTGACAGCTTCGGCGGGAACTCCAATCTGAGGAATAATCAATGTGATACAGACAAGGTTTCCGCCAGGAACTCCGGGAGATCCAACTGAAAGCACCATAATTGAAACAAATAGTGAAAGCAAAATTCCTGGCGTTACAGGAATTGAGAAAATTTTTGCCATGAACAAGGCCGTAATTATTAAAGTAATACAGGAACCGTCCATGTTTATTGTGGCACCAAGTGGCAAAGAAAAGGAATAAACTCGCTTTGAGACTCCCATTTCATCGACCTGCTTGATTGAAGACGGGAGCGCAGCATTGCTTGAAGCGAATGTAAATGCCGAAATCATTGCCGGATAAAACTTTCCCAGAAATTTAAACGGATTCAGTCCCCCAATTATTGCCAGCAAGAGCATATATGCCACTATCATCAGGATATCCGCAAAATAAATAACAGGAACCCAGGTAATTACATTCAGAAAATTAGAAATATTCAGTGAAGTCATCATTTTTGCCATGGAGCAGAAAACAACAACCGGAATAAAACCTACTAAAACGGTCGTAATTTTTGAACAGACAGCATAAAACGCAGTTATACATTCTTTTACAATTGGATATTTTCCTGAAATCGAACTTGTCGCCATTCCAAGCAGAATCGCCATAAAAATCAACTGAAGCATATCTGATTTTTCAAATGGACTTATGATGTTTGTCGGCAATATTCCAAGAAGTGTGTCCCTGATTGAAACCGAAGCTGCTGCTCCTTTTGCTATCGTTGCTTTTCCAGCATCTGTGACGGCATCAATTAAAGACGGGTCGCCTATCGGGAAAATCTTATAGCTGAATAAACCTACACAAATTGAAATCAACGATGTGAACAAATAGAAAATAACAATTTTTACAGCCAGTTTTCCAAGTGCCCTTAAATCACTGAAATCAGCAATGCTAGATGCAATTGAACAGAATACAAGCGGCGCAACAATGAGTTTGAGCGTATTCATAAACGAGGTGTAAACCGGTACAAAAACATTTTTTGAAACTGCCTTAGAAATATCCGCAGGTAAGAAAGATTGCATTACAAGACCGCAAATGACACCAGCAACAAGTGCAAATATCGTAAATATCAGCTGCCTGAACCGAGACTTCGCCACATCAATTACGACTTTATTGACTCCATTATCATTACGGACAGCAAGATTATTTCCAAAAAGCTTTGAAATCATATTGCGGAGTACAATGTTTGCCTCTTCATTATCCGAACACTCTTCTGTGAAAAGAAGTTTTTCAGCTATATCAGAACTTTCAAAGGGGGTTCCTTTTGCACTCATACGAATTTCTGTTCTGCCAAGAAATCCACCAACAGAAATTTTTATTTCCTCTGTGGAATTTTCAATCATTTTTGTTATGACATCTTCAGATGTAAGAAGAGTTTGAAAAAGAATCTTTTTAGGCAGTTTTTTTCTTGAAAGTTCCGCGCGCAGAAAATCAACCGCCTGTGGAATCTCATTGAAAGAGTTTTTAATTTTAAAACTTCTCATGTAAATAATCCTCTGCAAAAACATGGTTTTAAGATTATTTTACAACAGCTTTTCAAAAATAGCCATAAAAAAAACTTTATTTTGCTAAAAACTTCATGTATTTATTGACTTTCCTCACAAACTCTGTAATCCCAGTTATGCTTAGGATAGCGGCCTTTCATTTCCTTGCAGATTTCAATCCAGGCTCCATTCCAGAAATTTGCAAGGTCGTCCGTGATTTGAAGCGGGCGGCTCGCTGGTGAAAGAAGTTTGAGCAAGACCGGCTTTCCGAGAATCTTCGGGCTCTCAAAGCAGCCAAAAATTTGCTGGATAATGATTTCGAGGGTCGGCACAATCTTACCGTCCGCTTTTTTTTCATAGACAATTTTTCGCTTCCGTCCGTTAGCCAGATTGATTTGAAGGGGAACTTTTGAATCAATCTCACTTCCTTCAAGATACCAGTAAAGAGCGTCATAAATATCCTGTGCGTTGATTTTTTGTGACTTAACGAACGGTCGTAGCCATTCATCAGCATTTTTTTCAAGAGAATCGAACTTTTTCTGCAATTCAGATTCAGAAACAAGCTCAGAATAATCATTTTTTGAATCAGAATGTGGGTTTTCTCTTTGATTTTTGATATAAAACTCTGCCCTGAGCAAAAAATTCTCAATTTTGCTATCGAGCGGTAGCGATTTTAAGCCTTTTTTATCCACAAGGTCACAAAGTGCCAACGCAAAATCTTCACTTTCAGCAGGCATTTTCTTTTCTTTGAGGACAATGGCACCGTAAGAGAGAATTTCTTTTTTCTGAACCGAAAGATTTTTGAAATCACTTCCATTCGTTAGTCCAATAAATTCCGTTTTGATTTGACTTTTTGCGTGCTTTTTCAAAAAGACTTCTGCCTGCCCGTCACTTATCGCCTCAAATGAATAGATTTTTCCAGTTCTCTCACCAGCGTCAACTTCCACCGCGACAAGCCATGCCGGAAAGGAAGAAAGATTCGCCCGTGAAAGAAGCTCCCGGTTAAGCCAGGCCTTTCGTCCGCTGGGAAACTGATATTCGCCGCAGTCTGCGTTGGGCTGAGTTTCCGGGGAAAGCCGGGCAAGACGATCCGGAAATCCTTCGAACAAAAAATCCTTCCGTGGATTTTTTGATTCGTACGAGAAAGTTCTGTTCACCTCTCGACAAACAGAACTTTCTCTCCCTAAGTTTACCCCACATCCATGTGGGGCATCTTCGTCAGCAGAAACCATGTCATTTGCTTTGAACCGACAATCCTTTAATCGCCTCTTCAAGTCATCTAGGAAAATTTTCTGCCGCTCAGGGGCTGCCTCCGCATATTCAGAAAATGGAAGAACTGACTCCGCTCCGCCGGCAAGAGCCACGCAGGCAAGCCGGGGATGCAGGCCAAGCTTCAGAACGGCCTTTCCTTTTTCAGTGATTTTTGTCGATTTTTTTCCATTTGAGTCTTTGTAAGATTCTAAGCAATTCAGATTTTCGAGCAAAAATTTTGCAGCGTTCCAGGCTGACTCACTCGGCTCTGTCAGCCAGTCAAGTTTTTCGATTTCACCAGCTCCCCACTGGGCACATTCAAGCACAAGACCTGTCAAATCAGCACGAAGAATTTCCGGCTGATTCTGCTCCAGGCGCACATCATGCTGGCCCCACAAACGGACACATCTTCCTGCACTGACTCGACCGGCACGACCTGCCCGCTGCTCAGCGCTGAAAAGGCTTTCGCTCTCGGTCACAAGATGCTCCATTCCCAGTGCAACATTCATTTTGTTAACACGGCAAAGGCCTGAATCCACGACAATCGTAACACCGGGAACCGTGAGCGAAGTTTCCGCAATGGCCGAAGAAAGAATCACACGGCGGGGAGAATCCGATGAACAAGGGCGAAGAACTTTCCGCTGCTCACTTAAAGGAAGGGAACTGTGAAGAATAAGAATCTCACAGTCAATATCAGCTTCCGAAAGGTAGTCTTCAAGCTCGGATTTTGTCTTCCTGATTTCATAAATGCCTGGAAGAAAGGCTAGAATTGTGTCCGAACGATATTTTTTGTCAGAATCGGGAGAATCATTCTTTTCGACAAGATGGGATTCGTTTTTAGAAGGGAGTTTATAACTATCGTTAGTTTTTAATCCAGTGCGTCCATGTGAGGCATCTTTTTTTAATTCCTCAAAAATTGCCTTAGCAACGCTCAAATTCGGCTTATATTCAACTTCAACAGGGAATTGTCGTCCCGGAATCTGCATAACTGGAGCTGGATTTCCTTTACTCCCCAAATATTCAGCTATCGAGCGATAGTCTATAGTCGCACTCATAACGATTACGAACAAATCATCCCGAAGAAGCATGGTCTCCTTTAAGAAGGCAAGAGCAAGGTCAGAATGAATGGAACGCTCATGGAACTCGTCCAGGACAATCACATTAACATCTTCCAGGAGAGGGTCAGCCTGCAAACGGCGGGTCAAAATCGCCTCTGTAATCACTTCAAGCCGGGTCGAGGCAGAAACTTTTGATTCAAGATGAAGACGATAGCCCACAGTCCCGCCAGTTTCCTCACCCAGTAAATCAGAAAGCCTGTCTGCGATGGCAGATGCCGCAAGTCGACGAGGCTCCAGCATAAGGATTTTTCCCTCAAAATGCTCCAGCAAGGCAATCGGTACGGCGGTGGATTTTCCTGCGGCAGTCTCAGCGGTCAGCACGAGGAAGCGGGATTCAGAAGATTTGAGATTTTCGCAGATTTGGTCGAGATATGGAAAAATCGGAAGATTGGAAAGTTCAGTGTTCATACGCATCCCAGATTTCACAAAGCCGCTGGTCTATAGCTTCGATAATATGACCTTTCTTGAAGGAAATTTTCTTTTCGGTCAGAAGATTGAGATAAAAGAAAACTTCCGTTAGTTTGTTTGATATTATGCCTCCATGACTCATAAAGGTTTTTCCTGACTTCTGAGAAATAATAAGTCTCGAAAGGAAAACCATCCCGACCAGGATTCCGCTTCGACGCAAACCTAGCAAAAGAGAGTCCAAAGTGATTTTGAAACTACCTATTGATAGTAGCACTTCCCCCGACGGCGACAAAAGTGAAAAAAATGTGACCGAAAGAACAATTACAAGCGGTGGGAAAACACGGATACGACGGCACTTTACGCAGGCAAGAATGAAAAAAATCAAAACGAAGAACCAGATTGCGGCTGTTAAAATGATTTCAGATTTCATCAGATTTTTTCACCTCGCTATGTGTAAAAGACGAATCTACCAGCGTTGGAATGACAGTAGCCTCGGACAATCGTGCCTTAAACCACTTAGATTTCTGCATGAAAAGCTCCGCAAACACACCAAGTGTAAAACCCGTAGTCAAGCCTGAAACAAGCAGGACCGGCGCAATGTATTTCGTATTTTCACCAAAAAGAAATAATCTCGCAAGAATCAGCTGGGCAAAAGTATTAGCCAAAGCCCCTGCCAAGGAAATCCCGACCGCAGAAACAGATAAAAACTTTCGTTCGTTAGTTTGCCATCCGTCACTCATATTTTCCTCACAAAAGTCACCCTTCCTTTTCCCGCAAATCTCATAAATCACCATCATGGCAAATGCCGAAGCAAAAGAACCGCCCGCCGAAAACAAAAAAATATACGAAAAAAGCGTTCCCGAAATCACGCCCTGTGCAAGAACCTTAAACAAAACAAGCGAAAAAACTTGCCGACGGCGAAGCAAAAAAAGCGCCAGAATGACCGGAAGATTGGCAAGCCCCAGTCGCAAAAAAGGCAGCGGCTTAGGAATCGCATTTTCAACGGCAGCGAGAAAAAGACAAAGGGCAGAAAGAAAGGAAATGAGTCTTGGATGGGACATGCGAATATTATAATAGAAAGAAGTTTGTTTGGTAATGGGGAAATTGAACAGACTTAAAAATCGCTTCAACGGCAATCACAAACAGAATGATTCCCACAGCCTCACTTAAAGGGGTCTTTGGACTGGTCAACCGTCAGCAGTTCTTCCACATTCACTCCGAAAGACATTTTCTGCATGGACTTGAGGACTTCCTGGTAATTGTAAGTCTTTGTCTCAGTTTTTTGGGCATTCAAGGCCGCAAGCACTTTCTTGCAGGGCTTGTACTTAGCAGCCCTTGCAAAAAGCTCGTTCCTTGGGACGGCCCGCTTGGTCACTTTGAGTTCTTCGGCAATCTGGCTAACCACAATATCATCTTTTCGTGTGCTGATTGAAGAAGCCAGAACGAAGGCCTGGCGAACGGATTTTTCCTTCGTGTCATAAAAGAAAATTTTTGCCGAATCTGGATTTTTTGTCTCAGCAGCTGGCGTTGTTTCACCATCTGCCGTATCTTTTGCCTTCGCAATTTTTTCTGCAAATTTCAGCGGACTCTGCGGGCTTTCAAGTTTTTGGGTCAAAGCCGGATCAGTATACAAAAAAGTCTTCTCAATTGCCACGGCATTTTCACAACGGAGGGCAAAAACCGACTTTTCAAGCCAAAAATCCATGTTTTCGTGGACGACATGCACATAGCCTGTGCCCTTTTGGGAAGTTTGACCGCTTTTATCTGCACTTCCGCTTGAAGTAGAACTATCGTTAGTTTGTCCTGCCACACCCTCACCCTCTTCAGGAATAAATTTTCCATCAATCACGCCGTCGATTTCGAGAACAGAAATATCATCACCACAAGAAAGCTTTATCACGCCGTGCATGGCCGAATCCCGCCCGAAAAGACACAAATCTGCTTTCTTGCTCAAAATCTTTCCGTCAATAAAGGTCTCCAGCGGCAAGGGTTCTTCTACGGCCGCAACTTTCGGCAACTCCTCCACAAGCTCAGAATTTTTTGAACACTGGAGGCTCACCACCGCAACGAGCAAAGCAAAAAAAACAGACGAAGAAATTTTCATGCTATTATTTTCGGCAGTTTGAGCCATAATATGGAGAAATTACGGCTGATTTAGACAGTCTAGATTAGCCAGCAGTTACAACCTCGCCAGCAACTCCATAATTTCATTCTTAATTTCACTTCTCACATCAACACCTTCGCCAACTTCACTCTCCGGGAAAAAATCACGGGGACTCACTTCAAGCGCATCGGCAATACGAATCAGAGTCATTGCAGACGGCTCTTTTTTGCCGGTTTCGAGATTTGTTAAGAAGCCTTGCGACATATTGGCTCGCAAACACAATTCCATTTGAGAGATTTTTTTCTGCTTGCGGATAATTCTGATTGAATTCACAACATACTGCAAAACTTCTTCATTTGTCATAAAAAAAGGATAAATCAACAAATACAAAAATTCTAACTTCTAAAGAGTAGCTTTAAACTTTACAGAGTTTAAAAATAGAGGTAATATTACTCTATAGAGTGTAAAATTTGAGGAAGTAAAAAATGACAGAAAACGCAATTCTATTAAATGCTATTTTGAAATTTGAGAATTTGGAAAATGTCAGAATCCGTTTTAATCTGATGTTTGATGATAATTGGAATCCTACTGAAATTTTAAACAAAGGAGATAAAAAATTATGAGGAAAATCATTTTTATGTTCATGGCGGCAATGCTCTCAATGCTTGCCTTTTCATGCTCGGACTCTTCCGACGAGCCTTCTTCAAGCGGCGGGGGAAGCGGAAGCGTCACATTAAAGGAGTTTTCATCCGGCTGGTGGAAATACGATGATTCTGCTACAAAGGTGTGGATTCTGTATGAGTCTGACAAGAGCCTTTCAAGGGTAGGAAACGCAACGGCAGAGTATGTGGGCACAAGCTCAGCTTTTACTCAGGCTAAAAACCTTTATAAATTTGACAATGAGCAGGTGAACAAGAGCCTTACCAAGGTGACTGACGAATCCACCCTTCCTTCATGGGCTAGGGAGGAGCAGCAGGCAAAGGTAGTTTTGACACCTGATTTTACTTATCTTAATATTGCTTACAGTAATTCGACTTACAGCGAGGAAAGCTCCGGAAGCAATGTGTGGAATTTTATAGCAACATGTGGTAGTAATATAAATTTATGTCCTGCCATAAGAAATAATAATTCGACGGTTTTTGAGCAGAAGATGCTTAATGGAAAGGCTAAGTTTGAGCTTTTGAGTGATACGAAAGGCGTCCGTTGTAACAAAAATAACGGGGTTTATGAATATGGCTCTGAGCCTTATGAATCTGATTTGAAATGGGATGATGAGTGTTATATTCCTAATCCTACATTCAGTTTTGATGACGAGAAAATCAGCAAGGCTGAACCGCTTAAGGTTCGCTGGACCGTAACGCATCCTGACGCTGAGAAGCCGCTCGTGGTGAACATCACGATTTACGGTAAGGAGTAGGCAGGGGCAAGGCTTCCCGGTTTTCGGGAGGCCTTTTTTTATTTGTAAGCGAGAAGGCGATATTTCTTTTCTACAATACCTTGTGGATTTTATATAGAGCATAAAAAAGCCCGCCCATAAGTGTGACGATTTCGGCGGGCTATTAAAAATAGCTTAACGGAGGCGGTCGCTCGATTGCTTTGCGTCCCCGCTTTCTTTATATATATAATGATATATCTTTTTTGTCAACTTTAATTCAATTTGTGTTATCATTAAGCTTGTTTTATAATGAAGGTGCGGAGGTGATTATGTCCGTTACTATTGCAGAATTACAGAAAAATCTCACAAAATATATCATTCTTTCAGAAACAGAGCAGATTTTCGTAACAGAAAATGGCAGAGTTGTAGCCATGCTTTCGAATCCGAATCAGAACAGAATTGAAACGGCAAAATCTCTTTTTGGAATATTACCTTCTGATGTTTCACTTGAAGAATCAAAAGATGAGAGGCTTTCTGCAATATGAAGGGGCAAGGCTTCCCGGTTTTCGGGAGGCCTTTTTTTATGTGCCGGTGAAAGGTCATAATAAAATATATTTGCAAATATACTTGCATCATCATTAAACCTGTCTTATAATGAAGGTGCGGAGGTGCAGGTATGCCACAGTTGTCATTATATGTAACGCAAGAGCAGTTTCAGAAAATAGAGAGTGAGGCTCATGCTGATAAAATGTCCCTCTCAAAATGGGTAGTTTCTCAGATTATGAACCGGATAGAACCCCGTTATCCTGAAGGATGGGCTGATTTGTTTGGTTCGGTTCATGATAATTCTTTCGCAAGGCCTGAGCAGCCTGTTCTTGAAAAAAGGGAGGGCCTTTAAATGTACATTGTAGATTCAAATACCTGCATTTATTTTATGAATGGAAAATATCAGTCTGTGAGGGACAAATTCCTTTCAATATCACCAAAGGATATAAAGATTTCTTCTGTCGTAAAAGGAGAGTTGTTGCTTGGTGCGTTCAAAAGTCAGACACGCGAGCAGACTGCGAAAAAGGTTGAAAAATTTTTGAAACCGTTCGATGTCTTGGATTTTTCAGGCGGGATGGCTTATGACTATGCAGAAATCAGGGCTGTATTGGAAAAGTCCGGGAATCCGATTGGTGCGAACGACCTTCTGATTGCGGCAACAGCATTGAACAAAAATGCAATTCTTGTTACGCACAATACTGATGAATTTTCCCGGGTTCAGGGATTGAAAATAGAAGACTGGGTTGAAGAATAATTTTATGTCTGGCTCGTGTTATATGCGTAAATGTGATATAATGTTATGGAATAAGGAATAAGAATATGTTTTTTGACGGTTGGGAAAAGCAGCCAAAAAAAGAAATCTCTCCGGCTTTACTGTGGGAATATGATTTGTCTTCCAAAGACTGGGACTGGCAGAAAATGAGGAAGATTGTAGTTTCCCGTGTCATTGAGCGCGGCAGGCGTGATGATTATTATGCCATGTTTCAGATTTATGGCGGGTTCAGGAAAGTTCGTGAGATTCCCCTGAGGGAAAAAAGGGACATGAACTGGTGTTGCGTTTTGTTCGGTTTGAAGATGGAGGATTTATGCAGTTACAGAAAGATGTTGTTAAGAAAGAGACTTATGAACTCCTGAAGACTCTGATGAATGAAGGTATGTTGTCAGATTTTTTTTTAGTTGGAGGCACGGCTCTGGCATTGAAGTTAGGGCACAGGATTAGTATAGACCTGGATATGTTTACGCAGAATGATATTCCTGTGGCGGCATTGCAAAAAAAATTGGCTGAGAAATACGGGTTTAGTGAAGAGTTTCGTGCTGGAAATACTTTAAAAGGCGATTTTGTACCAAAACTCGCTTTGCTTTCGACCGCCTCCGTGCGGTCAATTTTCTTAATTTATTTGCTCCAAGGGTTTGCACTTTTCTGCTCCGGCATCCATGCCTACGCAAAAAGTGGCCGAGTTTTGTACCAAAACTCGCTTTGCTTTCGACCGCCTCCGTGCGGTCAATTTTCTTAATTTATTTACTCCACGGATTGTTGCGGATGAATGTCTCGTTGCGCTCGTAGCCTACTGAGATGATGCCGACTTCGGTTTTGGTGTAGTCTTCGATGAACTCAACATAGTCTCGGGCTTCTTTTGGAAGTTCCTCGTAAGAACGGCACTCTTTGAGGCTTTTTTTCCAGCCCTTGAACTTTTTGAGGACAGGTTTTGCCTTTTCCATTGCAGGAACGCTTGCCGGGAAGTCAGTGAC
>DGTW01000208.1 GCA_002393835.1 Treponema sp. UBA4326 | reverse complement strand
TCCAGGGCTACTACTTCTCAAAGCCAGTATCCCCGGAAGAAATAAGCGAGCTAAGAAAAAAAGCCATAAGGCAGGACATTTAAAAGAAGCTGACAAAAAACTCTGTCCAGACTATACCTTTCTGGCAGAGTCGTCTTTCTCATTCCATTTTTCCGCTCTCGATTTTTATGTCAAACATTGCGGAAGAATCTGCCTCTTCCCATTTTTTCATAATCCTCTCTTTTACGACGGCCACATTCTGGATCGATGTCTCAGGCAAAATCACAAGGCACTGGTTTTTGCCGTTTTTGGTGACCAAATCGCTCTGCCGCAGAGACAAGCCCAAAACCTCAATGAATTCATCCAGGGCATCCTCAACCGGAATTACGGCGTGTTCTTTTTCCTTGATTGAGAAAAGAAGAAGGCATATTTCCTTCTGATAATTTATGTTAAGCCGGGAAAGGAACTGATATGCCGTCTGAAAACGCTCGAAAGGAAGGACAAAGGCTCCCCTGCCCTTGTTTCGCTCGCCCAAAACCTTGATTAAGTTTGCCAAATCCGTGTTTTGCTTTTCGTCCTTTACGCTGTCCGCTGACAAATCCGTGTACAAAAGATAGCCGTGCTTTCCCCTCTGCTTGACCGCATAAAGCGCCTTGTCGGCTTTTTCGTGAAGCATGGAGAAATCCACCCCCTCATCGGGAACAAAAACACAGCCGATTGAAGCCCCCAGGGGAATGTTCATGTCCTCGCCCATGAATTCCCGTGCCGCCTCCATGATATATTTATTGATGAAACGGGATTTCTTTTCGATTACAATTTCTTCGCTGACATTCTGACAGAAAGCAATGAATTCATCTCCACCAAGCCGGCCTATCACATCTATTGGACGCACAACCGCCCGCAAAATTTCAGCAAAGCGGATAAGGATTTTGTCCCCCATGGCGTGACCATAAATGTCGTTCACAAGTTTGAAGCTGTCCAGATCCATCATCAGGAGTGCTCCCCGGGCACTCTTGCAAAGGCCGGAAATCTCACGTTCCGCAGAGGCTTTATTTAAAAGGCCTGTCATCGGATCCATAACGGCGGCTTTTTTTAGTCCCTGAATTTTTTCCACCGTCTGCAGGATGTTTCCGACCCTCTTCAAAAGGACATCGGCACGAAAGGGCTTTCGGATGAAATCCATGGCACCATTCTCAAAGCCCTTGCTTTCAGTCTCCTCGTCAGTATCTGCCGTCATAAACATGAAAGGAATCGTCTCCTCGAATTCCTTTTGAAGAGTCTGCTGAAGCTCATAGCCAGACATGCCCGGCATACGAAGGTCAGAAAGAATCATGTCGGGTTTTTCTTTTTTGTAAATTTCAATCGCCTCGGCTCCAGAAGAAGCGGAAAGAGTCTCATAGGCTGATGAAAGAATGTGACTCGTCATCATCAGAGATATTTTTTCATCATCAACAACCATTATTTTTTTCATAGCAGGCTCCGTGATTATTCAGTTAGAAAGACAAGAAAATTTTAGCACAGAAAGCTGAATTTCACAAACAATTTCATTTTTTATGTGCTTTTTTCTTAAAACAGTATTAGAATATTTTTATACAAAAATCATGTTATAGGAGAAGGCAAATGATTACGATTGAATCTCTGAAAGCTTATGGTGCGGATGTTGAGGAAGGCCTTGCCCGTTGCCTGAACAAAGAGGATTTTTACCTAAAGATGGTGAATCTGGGACTTGCTGATGAGCGTTTTGAAAATCTGGCAGGGATTTGCGCCTCAAAAGACCTTGACGCAGCCTTCGAGGCCGTTCATGCCCTAAAGGGTATTATCAAGAACCTGGCCCTCACGCCTCTCTACGAGCCAATCAACAAAATGACGGAGCTTTTAAGAAGCCGCACCGACACAGATTACGGCGACTTGTGTGCCCAAATCAAAGCCGAGCACGACAAGATTCTGTCCCTATAAAAAAGGCAGGAAAACTGCCAATGTTCTGCCGGTCGGAGGACTACTTTGCGTCTACTGAAGCCTGATTTTTCCAGACGGCTTCCAGAGACGGAAGAGAAAGGAGAACTGGCCTTCCTTTTTCGTCAGTCACGAGAATTCCTTCGCTGTAGAAATTGAGGGGGCTTGAGCCGTTAACGGCTACGCTGCCCTTATTCCTCAAATTCAAGTTCTTGTCAAAGGCCGCAAGATAATTCTTTTTACCTTCGCTGACAATCGCATAGAAAAGGTCTCCCTGCAAAACGAGGGATGTGCCTTCAGAAAGAGTCTCGCTGCTTTCCTTTTTGATTTCCAGGCTTGTCTCATCAATGAGGCAAAGTTTTACCGCTGAATGTTTGTCGTTTACACCGCACACGGCAATAAAACCTTCGCTGACAGGATAAATCGTCTTTTCCCTGATTTGCTTTACAGCTGATTTTTTTACTACCGCTCCGTTCAAGGGATTCACCGTCATAAGTGAATAAAGCTTGTTTTTTTCGTCTGTTACAAAGAGGCTTGTGAGATATTTGACATTCTGTACCTCATCGCTTTTTGCAGCCTCTTCCTTTTTGATTTCGGCCTTGTCTTTGGCAATCTGCTCCCGCTCAGCCTTTACTTCCTCAGTTTTTTTGTCGGCAATTTTCTGCTGCTCCGTTGCGGTTTTTGCACTTTGAGCTGCCTGTTCTTTCTTTCCCTCTTTCTTTTCCTGAGCGGCTTCCTTTTGGGCTGTCTTAGCCTTTTCACTGGCATTCTCAGCTTCTTTTTCTTTTATTTCGCTGAGTTTTTCTCTTACTGCCACATTCTTGTCATCTTCAGAACGCAGTGCCTCGATAACCTTGTCATCGCTGATTTCAGAAGTCTCGACTGAAGCGCTGCCCTGTGACAAGTTGCCAAGAGGAATTACAATCTGGGTTTTCCCGGCCCATTCTTCCCAGTTTGTGCTTAGGCCCACAGCTTCCGGTGTAAGATAAGTAAGGACCGCACTCTTGTACTTGCCGGAAAAATTAGAGAGCTGCCCCCTGTAAACCGCATTGTAAACCGTAATGAAGACAGAAAGAGTGTCCGCATCTTCTTTGGAATAAGAATAGGCCGCCATAAGGTAGCCTGTGATAATTCGACGCAGGTTATTGATGTGATCAACCCCCGCATTTTCATTCAAAAAAAGGATGTCTGCGTCCAGGGCATTTTCTTCCGGGGAAGCCACGACATGATAAAGCGAATATTTTGCATGAGGCTGAACGGAAAGCGGATTCTCTATGTCCCTTGCGACTTCCTCCCCAAGCGCGCGGCCAATTCCCGTAATGGCATCGGCAGTCTCAATAACTGCATGAGGGCCGGCATAATTCTCAAACTGAACTGAATCGCCCTGAGCTGACTCCAGCTCGCCTTTATTTACATCAATGGCAAAGGCAAAAGCCGAAAACAAAAAAAATCCAACAAAAAGACCGACAATTTTTTTCATATCTACTATTATAATCTCTTTTCCTATTTTTAGGAAGTTTAAATAGAAGTTTAACCCATCTTTTCTTGACTGGTAAAAAAAGGGTGATATAATTTAAAACAATTTTATGAGAAAGCATTTTTTTTTAATTTCAACCCTTATCGCTTGCACGTCTCTTTTCGCCCTGGATATTGAGAAAATAGGCCTGAATCCATCTTTTGCCGAAAATTATGTACCCAAGACATGGACAACCGAAGATGGATTGCCAGGAATGACAGTGAATGCCGTAATCCAGGATCAAAAAGGCTATATCTATGCCGCTACTTATGACGGCTTGGTGCGCTACGACGGTATTGAATTTGAGGTTTTCAGCAGGGCCTACAACGCAAAATATGACTTTGCATCTGCCCACGCCCTCCTCATCGACTCCAGGGGCTATATCTGGGTCGGTCACAACGACGAGGGAATTTCCTGCTTCTTGCCGGACGGAAATATTAAAAAATTCACCAAAGAAAACGGACTTATCAACAATAAGGTCAACGCAATCTGCGAAGACAAAAACGGAAACATCTGGATCGGAACAGCCGTCGGCATTTCCTGCATAACGGCCACTTTCGAAGCAGTTACGCCCGCTTTTCTGAAATCCTTGGAAAACGAAAACATAGTCGTGTCAAGCATATCCTGTGACAGCAAGGGAAAAATCTGGATAGCCACCAACCATGTCAACAACCTTTTTGAAATAAACCCCGAGCAGACGAAAATCCAGCGTTTCAAGGGCATAAAAAGCATCGAGGACGAAGAAATTTTCTCAGTTTGCGAAGACAAAGAAGGCGGACTCTG
Source organism: Treponema sp. UBA4326 (assembly GCA_002393835.1). Lineage (GTDB taxonomy): Bacteria > Spirochaetota > Spirochaetia > Treponematales > Treponemataceae > Treponema_D. The sequence continues at coordinate 25,179 of DGTW01000208.1, read as the reverse complement.
GTTTTGTACCAGCAAGAACTATGCGATTCTCATTAAGGATGGCCAGGAAAAGGTTTTCGATGTCTCCCATGACCACAAAAAAAACAGTCAGGTACTAAAAGTAATACAGGACTCCCAGAACAACTATTGGTTTGCGACCCAGGCAGGAATCACAATACTTGCCGACGGAAAGTATTCCTACATAGACAAAAGAAACGGCCTCAATGATGACGGTGTAGTAGACCTAATCGAAGACCGGGAAGGAAACATCTGGGTTGCCCTTAACCGCGGCGGCCTTCAAAAGCTGACCCTGAGCAAATTCCACACGATAAACATGAATCTGACCGTAAACTCAATCTGCACGGACACCATGAGGGGACTCGTATGGCTTGGAACTGACGATGGAGTTTACTGCTGGAAAAACGATGAATTCATTCAAAACGATCTGACAAAATTCACGAAGGGCATAAGAATCCGCCATGTGGCATTTACCAGCGACAATGAACTTCTGGTCTCAGGTTTTTCCTACGACATCCCGCAAATCATTTTCTCCAAGGACGGAAAAATTAAATCCTACTCTGTCTCAGACGGAATCGCCGGTTTCAGGGCCAGGGTTTCCATCAAAAGCTCTTGGGGAGACTATTATGTGGGTACCGCAATGGGTCTCAGCATAATCCATGCCGACGGAAGCATAAGGAATTTAACAAAGACAGACGGATTCGCAAATGACTACATCATGTGGCTTTTCGAGGACTCACAGAATCAGATTTGGGTCGGAACTAACGGGGGCGGCATCTTCATTCTCAAGGACGAAAAAATTCTCCGCACATACACCACGGACAATGGCCTTGCCGGAAACGTAATCTTCAAAATTGGAACTCAAAATGGAAATATATGGATAGGAACCGGCACAGGACTCTCAAAATATGACGAAAGAACGGACACTTTCAAGTCTATAAACTCAACGAACGGTCTGGGAACTGACAGCGTTTTCCAGCTTCTCACGGACAAAACAGGCACTGCCTGGATTACCACCAACAAGGGCATTCTTTCTGTCCCAATGCTAGACCTGGAGGATGTCTCCTTCGGAAAAAGGTCTAAATTTGCGGTTCAGGTCTACGGAAAGTCAGAAGGGCTTTTCACAAGCGGCGTAACCTCAACTTCCTGTTCCCATATTGACGCAGAAGGCCGTATTTTTTTCACTTTGGTGGACGGTTTCGCAATCTATGATCCTACAAAACTTTTCAAGAACCAGCTTCCACCAAACATTGAGATACAGCAATACTTCATTGACAACGAGGTTTTTGAATATCACGGTCAGGAAATCGTAATTCCACCATCTGCAAAACGTCTTTCCATAAAATTCACAGGTCTGAGCTTCGTGGCTCCGGACAAGGTTCGTTTCAGCCAGAAACTGACGGGCTTCGACAAAACCTATTCTGAATGGAGCAATATGCGCCTGGCTTCCTACACAAACCTTCCGCCTGGAAAATACGAATTCAGGGTAATGGCGCAAAACAATGACGGTGTTCGCAGCCAGCCCTCAGAACCACTTTACATCAAAAAAAATCCCTACCTGTGGCAAACTGTGTGGTTCTGGGTAATTCTTGCCATAAGCCTCCTTTTGCTGGCATCATTTTTAATCTACGCAAAATTCCATGCCATGCAAGCCAAGGCAAAAAAGGACATGGAATTCACTAACGCAATCATCGAGGCTTTCGCAAACTGTATCGACGGCAAGGATGAATACACGAACGGTCATGCCCACCGTGTCGCAAAATACACAAAGATGCTGGCGGAGCAGCTCGGAGAAAAAAAGGAAATCGTCAACAAATACTATAATATCGCCCTGCTCCACGACATCGGTAAAATTGCAGTCCCGGACGAAATCTTAAAGAAGCCTGCAAAACTCACCGACGAGGAATTTGCGACTATGAAAAGCCACCCTCAGAAGGGCTACGAAATTCTAAAGGACGTTAAGATTCAGGAAGATTTGGCCCAGGGAGCCAGGTTCCACCACGAGCGCTTTGACGGAAAAGGCTACCCAACTGGCATTTCCGGCACTTCAATACCATGGGTTGCCCGCATTATCGCCGTGGCAGACACTTTCGATGCCATGAGCTCAACCCGCCCCTACCGAAAAAAGCTGCCTCTGGACTTTATTGTCGAGGAAATAAAAAGGTGCTCAGGAAGCCAGTTCGACCCGAAAGTCGTAGATGCATTCCTGGCACTAAATAACGACGGGAAATTCAATGATTTGGATTTTAGCTAAAATATTCTAACAGATTTTTGCAGCTGCCCTGAAGTGAAATTTTTCAGTTCAGGGCAGTTTTTTTATTTAAGAAGTTCCTTTGCACTTGCCAAAAGCCCGGCCATGTTCTGAATGTCAGACGGAATTATGATTTTCGTGGCCTCACCTTCGCTCACTTTGGCAAAAGTCTCAAGACTCTTAAGTTTGATTACCGCATCATCGGCTCCAGCTTCGCGAATCATCTGGATTCCCTGGGCCGTAGCCTTCTGTACCTCAAGGATTGCCTCTGCCTCACCTTTTGCCTTCTGCACGGCGGCTTCCTTTTGGGCCTCTGCCTCAAGAATCATGGCCTGCTTTTTTCCCTCAGCCTCAAGGATTGCGCTCTGCTTGTGCCCCTCGGCGATAAGAATCTGCTCACGTCTCTCCCGCTCGGCTCTCATCTGCTTTTCCATGGCTTCCTGAATAGCCTTGGGCGGATCGATGTTCTTTACCTCAACTCGGGTGACTTTAATTCCCCAAGGGTCAGTCGCCTCATCAAGAATGCTTCTCATCTTCGTGTTGATTACATCGCGGCTGGTAAGTGTCTCGTCAAGCTCCAGCTCGCCGATGATGTTTCGGATTGTTGTTGAAGTGAGGTTCTCCAGGGCAAAATTGGGATTCTCGACTCCGTAAGTATACAGTTTTGGATCCGTGACCTGACAGTAAACCACGGTGTCAATCTGGATGGTAACATTGTCTTTTGTGATTACAGGCTGGGGCGGAAAGTCCATGACCTTTTCCTTCAGCGACATGTTATTCACGATTCGATCAAAAAAAGGCAGCTTTACATGGAAGCCAACCTGCCAGGTAGTGTGATAGGCTCCAAGCCGCTCGATAATGCAAGCCCTGGACTGGGGGACGACCCGAACATTGGCCACAATCATAACGAAAGCGACAAAGAGAACAACGATAAAAACCGGTACCATCATAAAATTTTCTCCTTTATTTTGAGTTTTTAAAAGTTTCCATAGATTATTCTGACTGGAAGCATTATTTTTCCCTCACCACAAGAGTGTTGCCTTCAACCCTGACAACCTTGCAGACGCTTCCCTTGGCAATCTCATCACTCCCCTCGCCCAAAGCCGTCCAGAGAACGCCGTTTGAAGCCTTGACCTCGCCCTTTTCAAACTTTGTGATTTTCTTTACCACAAGGACTTCCTGACCATCAAGGGAATTCACATTCGTGGCAAGCCGACCAAGCCTCAGCTTTTTTACCGCAAAGGGCCGGGTAAAGGCCAAGAGGAGGATTGTGACCAAAAAGAAAATCAAAAGCTGCCAGCGCAGGGGCAGGCCTGTACGGGAAAGAAAAATCATAAGCAAAGCAGAAAGAGCCGCCCAGACAGTGGTAAGAGAGAAAGTAACCGCCTCAAAAACAAGGCAAAGCACCATTATGCCAAGCCAAAACCACGGCAGATTAGAAAGAATCAGGTTAAGAAATTCAGTCATGCTTTTATTATAAGTCCAAAGCGAGAATTTAGAAAGAATTTTTTACAGAGCATTAGTAATTTGCATTATGTTGCATTTGCAGAAAAAATGGCGCGAGGGAGCCATTTTTTAGACAGTACGGTTTATAATGCGGAAGCCAGGACTTTTTAAGGACAAAAGAATAATGCGGCTTTATGAGCACGGGATAAAGCGACGGTAACAAATTCTCAACGCAGAAAAAAATGAAAATTCGTATGAAAATTCATACAGTTTGGTAACAATTTTTCAACGACGAAGGAAGAATAACACTCGTTAGCCTGCATACTGAAAATGAGCCATAAATTGCAGAGGTTTTTGCCTTTTTCAGAATAGGACAAAAGATAATTCATTTTATTGCAAGGATTTAGAAAAGTAACAAATTTTCAACGGAGACAATTTTTTTATATCTGCAACTTCATTTTAATCACAATAAAAAAGAAATTTAGCGAAGAAAAATGAATTTACCGACCGTTAGTAACAAATTCTCAACGAAAATGTTTTTTTGGTAACAGATTTTCAACGGAATGGAAAAGAGACAAAAAGAATGGTAACAATTTTTCAACGGCAAGGCAGAAAAACAAGACTTCCGCCGAAAGGCAAGAAATTTTTATGGATATCACAGGAAAGAAAGTAACACATATTCAACAGAATTAAACATTTTATATAGAAAAAAGAGTAAAATCGTAACAGGAAGTCAACGAATTTCCCCAAAAAAATGTTGAAAGACGAAAAATTGGTAACAGAAGCTCAACGAAAGATAAATGCTTTGTAAATCCCCTAAATACAAGGAAATAAAAGAAAAAATCAAAATAGGCGGTCACAAAAGCTCAACGAAACCGTAACAACTTCACAACATCTTCTATATAAACAAATAGAATTCAAATAGATTTTAAAATTTATAGCAAATAGTAAAATCCGTTGAAATGTTGAAAGCCGTTGTTTTTCTGTGACCTGCCCTTTTATAGATTTGCCGTTACAAGAACATAGTGTTTGTCATTAGGGAGAATTACAGGCTTGCTTTTTGCAAAGGTTATGCCAGAATTATCCTCGGCAATGGAAACATTAAGGTCAGGATAGTACTTGCTCTTAATAAGCTTAATCTGCTCCTTGAGAGTATTCCAGTTGACCCTTTCCTCAGACTCATAGCTTTTTTCTTTGACTGGCAGGAACTGGTTTATAAGAGACTCCCTGGAAATGAAAATAGGCTCGGTTATGCTGTTGTTTCGATACACGAACCATGCATACAAGTCTTTTCCGACAACGCTTGAAATTTCTTTGTAAACACCGTAATCGATTGGAACCGAATGTTCTTTGGAAAGCTTGGTGAATTTGTCAGAGAGCATTATGGTCAATCCAATGCTCTTTTTTTCTTTGCCGTTCTCGTCAATATCTACATAGCTCATGGACTCAAAAAAAGGCACAACTCCGCTTGAATGCCATGTTGCCGTTACCTCACCGCCAAGATTCTCATCCTCACTGAAAAAATCCTTGAAGAGATATTTCTGGGTTTTCTGCACCTTTTTTTCCCTGAAAACGAAAGAAGCTCCCGAAAAGCACTCCAGCTGCTCCTTGATTTCCTTGCCTCTCTGCTTTGGAAGCTGAAGCTCGTCCAGAAGCTGCTGCAGGGATGAGTACTGAAGTATGACCGGCTTGTCAGGGGAAGCCTCTTTGTCCAAGACTGCATGAGTAGTCATAATGGTCAGGAGAAGCCGGCCGTTCTTTCCGTAAGGAACCTTGATGTCGCTGGTCAGCTTGAAGTTTATGTTGTTGTACTTTCGCTCGAAGACATTCTTTTTTACGTCTTTGAGGGGAAGAGCCGCCGCAATGAAAGGACTGGCTATGTAGCTGCGGTATTTTTTGATGATGTCTCTTGCAGTCGTCTCGATTGGAAAAAGTTCCTGCAGGTATTTGTTCTCTTCTTCAGCCATTCTAGACATCCTTGCGCTTGTATGAGTGGGAGCTGATTGAGACCTTGCCGTTCTCCAGGTCTTCCTTGAAGTAATCCATGGCGCACATTACGAAATGGTTCATAGAGACCCCCTGAAGGGCACAGAATGACTTGAAAACGCTTCTCTCGCCTTTTGACATGGAAACAAGGAATTTTTCCTTTACTTCCCGGCGGGCAGGAGTTTTGGGACTTTCTGACCCTGCCTGTTGGACGGAAATTGTCTCCTGAGTCCTTGCCGGCTGGGGTTGAATGGAAGCAGAAACTTGCTCTGCGTTGAGAATTTGTGACTTGTCATTTGAAATTTGAGCCTGATTTGCCTCTGTCCGTGTATTTTTGACGGGAGAAGCGTTTGAGGCTCTTAAAAGCCCTTCTCGTGCCCCTGGAGCTGTATTTATGCTTTCGGTCTGAGAAAAATTACTGTTGATTGCGGCTTCCAGCGGATCGACTTTTTTTGTTGCGCCTGCGTTGTAATTCTGTGGAACTTTCATTATTTTATCATCTCCCTGATAATTGAGTCGATAGCGTCTGTTGTTTCCTTTCGGGCGGTGATTGCCTTGTCCTGAATGCAGTTCTTCAGGATTTGAGCCTTGACGAAAGATGTGTCGGTCGGAATAGTGAGGAACTGGGTGTCGTCGAAATTCTTCATGAAGTTCTCGGCGAAGAGTGACTGGAATTTCATTCGCTTGTCCTGCTGGTTGAGGATTACGAAGGAAATCTTTTCGAGAAGGTCCTTGCAGCGGATTTCTTTTGTCGTGGTGATGAGGTTTTCGATGAGAGTCTGAAATCCGTCGGCCGAAAACTGGTCCAGCTTAAGGACAGGGACGATTACATCGGCGCAGTTGGCGATGCCTTTCTCGAAGTCGCCGAAAGCCGGAGAGGTGTCAAAAATAAGGTAGTCGAAATCTTTGAGGGCCGGGAAAACCGTATCCTCGAAGGCATAGTAGTTTCTTGTGCTTGAAGCAAAACTCTGGAGGCCGCCGTTGATTGCGAATGTTGGCAGCAGAAAAAGATTTTCGAAATGAGTCTGAACAAGGCACTCCCCTACTTTGATTTTTCCGTTAAGTACATCAGAAAGCTCGTACTGGAAATTCTTTGAGAGCCATGATGACGAGTTGCCCTGAGGGTCACAGTCGGCCAGGACTGTCTTGTAGCCCCGGCGCGCAAGTTCGATCGCACAGGTGACCGAAATGCTGGTTTTTCCTGTTCCGCCCTTGCGATTCAAGAAAACGAAAGATTTCATAAAATTTCCCACCTTTTGAATTTTTTATCCCCTTCGGGATTTTAACAAAAATCGTAAAAAATATATATTTATAGTTATATAGCATTTTTTATATTAAATCAACTATGAAAATATAAAAAGAAATAGTAAAAAGAATATTGAAAACTCTAGTAAATTAGATATATAAATATAAAAAAATATATATTTATATAAATATAGCACAAAAATCGCTTCTAACGAATTCAAAGAATTCTCCTTGACTAATCTCATTGGAAAGGTCGGAAAGACTTGTTTTGGCGAAAATTTCCTCTCCGGGATTGGAGTGGCATAATTTAAAGAATTCTGAAATTTCTTCCGATAATATAAACCTATGGAAAACAAGACTGAACGAACGCTTTATAAAATCCGCTATGTCGGAGAGGAATGTGATTTTTTTGAGCCGAACAAGGTCTATCTTTGTGTCGGCGAGGTCGTGGAAGGCCCGCAGAAAGGCTCTCTTTTCGTAATCAACGAGAAGGGCGAGGACTACCTTTACTCATCGGAGAATTTTAAGCGTATTTAAGGCCTCTCACACTGTAAACGGCCAGATCAAAAAAAATTCGCCTTTTTTTTAAATCCCGTGCTATAATTTACTCTTGTGAGAAAGAGTCTTTCAATAAGTGCATTGGTCGTAATTTTTGTCGCTGAGCTTGCTGGCTTGCTGGGGATTTTGTACTTCCGCTATACCATGGACGTGCACACGGCTTTGTTCGACACCATGGTTGGACAGGTGTTTGACGAAGAGACTGATGTGGAGCAGATACGGAGCCTCTTGTACAAATACGAGTACAACATGACGGCTTTTATGAATTCATCGGGGCCTGACAGCGACGAGTTTCTTGGCATAATCTCACAAACGGAGCTGGAAATCCGCAATCAGCTAATCGTTCACTCCGATATAATGAAGAAAATGGACTTCGGTTCGGAAAGGGAAATGCTTTTCCGCAGTGTTAACGACGATGTGCTCAAGTACCTGAATTTCAACGCAGTCCTTCTTTCCATGCGGGAGGAGGAAAGTCCGCTTGCAATCTCGGCCTACAACGAGGCCTTTATACTTCCCTTGGTCAGAAAAGTAAACGAAAGCATAGACCGCCTGGCGCGAATTCTCAAAATATATATAGGAGAATCCAAAATTCAGGTTGAGAATGATCTCAGACAGTCCCGTATTGCCGCTATTGTGGGAATCTTCGTGATTGTTTTTTCAATCGTAGTTAGCATCATTTACAGCCATAAGGTACTTAGGGAGCTGGAGGAAAAGAACCGCTTCTTTAAGTCCAAGTCCGAGGCCAGCGAAATGAGGATTTCAGAAATCCAGTACAACACGATTATGGGAATCGCAGAGCTGGTTGAGAGCCGCAGCGGTGAGACAGGTCAGCATGTAAAGAGAACCAGCCATTATGTGAATATGATTCTCCTGCAAGCCCAAAAAAAGGGAAAGTGGGCTGATGTGCTTTCTGCTCGTTTTATCGACAATGTGACCCGGGCCGCCCCTATGCATGATTTGGGAAAAATCGTAATTCCGGACGCAATACTGAACAAGCCGGGAAAACTCACTGACGAGGAATTTGAGGTGATGAAAAGCCATGCGGCTGCGGGCGGTAAAATCGTAAGGGAAATAATAGGCGGGGTCGCCGAAAAGGACTATGTTGACATAGCCTCTGACATAGCCAGCTGTCACCATGAAAAATGGAATGGAAAAGGCTATCCCCGGGGACTTAGGGGAGAGGAAATTCCTCTCTGTGCCCGCATAATGGCCGTGGCAGATGTTTTTGACGCTCTTGTTTCCGAGAGATGCTACAAAAAACCGATGAGCTATGAGAAGGCTTTTGACATTATCGAGAGTGAGTCGGGTGAGCATTTTGATCCCCAGGTCGTCGAGTTATTCATGGAACTGAAGGATGAGATTTATGCGGAACGATAAGCTGTTTTTTTCTTTTTTTCCTCTTGCCTTAGTTTTTTCGCTGTTTTTCCTTGGCTGCTCTCCAAGTGGGAGTGTCGGTAAGCCTTGTGAGGTAAGTTTTTCCTGGTGGGGCAACGAAAGCCGTAATCAGTATACTATTGAAGGTATAAAGCTTTTTGAGAAGGAGAACCCTTCCGTAAAAGTGCTTCCAATCCATGAGTCATGGGAAGAATACGAGAAAAACTTCGGGGAAAAGCTTTTGTCCGGAAACTGTGCCGATGTAATGCAGGTGAATTTTGACTGGCTCCACAAGTATTCCGGGGACGGCTTGGGCTTTTATGACATGGGAAGCCTTGATGAATATATTGACCTTTACAACTTCACTATGGATGACCTGTCTTTTGGAACAATGAAGGGAAGGCTGAATGCCATACCAATTTCCTTTAACACGGCCATTCCTGTTTATGACAAGAAAGTCCTCGATGAGCTGGCGCTTGATATTCCCTCCACCTGGGATGAGCTTTTCAATCTTGCGAAAATGCTGAAGAAAAAGGACATGTGCGTGTTTACCATGAGCAACCGCCACCTCTTTTTCCTGGCCGTCGCATGGTTTGAGCAGACTTACTCTAAAAAAGTTTTCACGGAGCAGGGCAGGCTTGATATTTCTCTGGAGGAAATCGGGCTTATTTTTGATTTTGTTAAGAGGCTCGAGAGTGAGAATGTGGTTTATTCTCCCAGCAAGGGAATCAGGATTGCCGCCCTTAGGGAAAGAAAGGTCATCGGAGCGGTTTTGTGGTGCAGCGAAAGCTCTCTTATCCTTACCGAAGCCAAAGCTTTGGGCGGAAACGGCGTTCTTGGGAATTTCATAACTACACCCGGAGCCAGGGAGTCCGGCTGGTACTTAAAGCCTGCCAGCATGTATGCGATAAAAAAAGACACTGAGCATCCGAGGGAAGCCGCCATGCTGGTGAATTATCTCCTTAACAGTCAGGATTTTGCCCTCCTTCAGAAAAACGAGAAGGGGGTTCCTATCAGCAACAAAAGCCTGACAGCCTTAATGGAGAAGGGGCAGCTTGAATCCATACAGTATACCGCCTTAATGAAAATCCGCTTCAACAGTGCGGCCATAAATCCGATGATTCCGATAATGGAAGACAGCCAGCTTATAACGGCATTTTCGAGCGGGGTTTTCGCCTATTTGGATGGAGAAAAATCTAAAAATGAAGCCGCTGAGGGATTCTGGAAGTTTGTCAATCTGAGAAAGTGACATGCGGAAGGTGGCAGGCAGAACTTTTGGTTTAATTGGAAGGAAGGGGGAGGAAAGGAATTATCAATCAAAAATCCCCCACCTTTGGAAGATGAGGGTTTGAAAGGGGGAGGAAACCTTTTGTGAAAGGTTGCCTTCCCTTTTTGTGTTATTGAATTTTTTGACTGAGGCTTCTTACATTGAGGTGTAGCCGCCGTCGACTGGAAGAATGACGCCGGTGACATAGCTTGAAGCCGGGCTTGCAAGGAAGATTGCGGCGCTGTCAAGCTCGCCTTCGTTGCCGTAGCGGGAAAGCGGAATCATGGTGCGCGCGTTCTGCTGGAAGAAGTCTGAGTCCAGGGTTTCTTTGGTGAGCGGGCTGTAGAAATAGCCCGGGCAGATTGCGTTTACATTGATGTTGTATTTTCCCCATTCGGCGGCCAGTCCGCGGGTGAGGTTTACGACGCCGCCTTTTGCCGCATGGTAGGGAGAGCAGGGGGCGACTTTGTTTCCGACCATGCCGTACATAGATGCGATGTTGATGATTCTTCCGTATTTTGCGGCAATCATGGCTTTTTTTGCCACTGCCCGCGCAACTTTGAAGGTGCCGCCAAGGTCTACATTAAGCTCGCCGTTGAACTGCTCGTCGGTGATGTCCTCTGCCGGTGCGACTGCTCCCGTTCCTGCATTGTTGATTAGGATGTCGATTCTGCCGAATTTGGCAATAACTTCGTCTACCATTGCGTTGACTTTTTCGGTGTCGGTGATGTCGCAGGGAATTGCAAGGGTTTCTACCTTGAATGTGTCGGCGATTTCCTTTGCGACTGCATCAATCATTTCTTTGCGGCGGGCAATCGCTACGATTTTTGCCCCTTGATTGGCAAGGGCTTTTGCCATTTGAACGCCAAGTCCTGTGGAGCAACCTGTCACAAGAGCAACCTGACCTGTAAGATCAAAATAATTCTTCATATATAAACTCCTATTCGGCGATCCCCGTCATAAGCCGGGGCGGGCTTTTCTGTCCCAAACGCTTTCAGACTATATTATAAATCAACCTTTTCATTTTTGCAAATTGTTATGTATAACTAACTTATTCTTTTAATTCCTTTCTATTGACATAAAATCATATAAGTTGTATAACCAAAACATACTAATTCACTAGGTTAATGGTGATTTGAATTATGAAAGGCCGCTTAATGCGGGCTTTTAAAAGGAGTTAAAATGAAAAAAATCATCGCGCTTGCGGCTATCGCTTTTGCCGCGACATCCGTATTTGCCCAGACAAGCCTTAAGGTCGGAGCAACGCCAGAGCCTCATGCGGCTGTCCTCAATCTCGTAAAGGAGGACTTAAAGGCAAAGGGCATCGATTTGCAGGTCGTTGAATTTACTGACTATGTAACGCCGAACGATGCCGTTGAGGCTGGGGACATCGACGCTAACTATTTCCAGCATATTCCTTACCTTGAGTCCTTCAACAAGGAAAAGGGATATCATTTGGTAAATGCCGCCGGAATTCATGTTGAGCCTTTCGCCCTGTACTCAAAGAAAATCAAGAAAATCGACGACCTCAAGAAAAAGGCTACGATTGCCATTCCGAATGACCCGACGAACGAGGGAAGGGCCCTTCTTCTCTTGCAGGAAGCTGGTCTTATCACACTGAAGGAGGGTGCCGGAATTACAGCCACTCCTCTTGACATCAAAAAGAATCCAAAAAAGCTTAAGTTCAAGGAAATTGAGGCTGCCTCACTTCCCAGAGTTCTGGGCGATGTTGACGCTGCCGTAATCAACGGAAACTATGCTATTCCGGCCGGTTTGAGCGCAAAAAAGGACGGTTTGTTTGTTGAAGGCTCGTCTTCTCCTTATGTTAATGTAATCGCCGTAAAAGCAGGCAATGAGAACAAGGAAGAAATCAAGGCCCTTATCGAGGCAATCAAGAGCGAAAAAGTAAGGAATTATATTTCTGAGCGCTACCCCAACGGTGAGGTTGTGGTTGTATTCTAAAAGGCCGCTTAAAGCCTGTCGCTGCACTTTTTGTCCGAAAGCTTAGTGCTAAATCTTGGTGAAAAAGTGAAAAAAAATGGGATGCCAGAATGGAGTGCAAGAGGCGCTTCCAGACGGCATCCCTTTTTTGTGTTTAGGCTTCTGCCTTCCAGAGGCCATGCTTGTTGCAGTATTCGTAGGCGGCGAGCAATTTTTCGCCTGAAAGAATGAATGTAGCCTGAGGGGCTTCGCCGGGATTGAGGTTTTTCCTTTGGACTCCCTTGTCAGTCTCAATCTCAATCCACTGAATCCAGTGGTCGGCTTCCATTGGGTGAACGGCTGAGCCTACTTTGACCGTAACTTTGTCTCCGTTGACTTCGATAACCGGAACATGCTTTTCTGTGGCTCCGTCGCTGGTGTTTGCCTTAATTTCTGTCATCTCTTCGCCGCAGCAGACTAGGGCAGGGCAGCCCTTGTTCACGATTTCAACGATTTTTCCGCATTTTTTGCATTTGAAAAACTGTGCCATAATGTACCTCTCTAAAAAAATCTTCTTTAAGTATAAGTCAGTATTTTGTGAAAAGCAAAAGAAAAAAAATAAAAATCAGAAAAATACAAAGACACGGAAATTTTGAATTTTCAGATAAAACATTGGCATTTATAATAAAAAAGTGATATTTTTCTCCCCTTTCTTGACAAATAATTAAGCCACAATCAAAAAAGGGGGAAAGAAAGAATTGAAAAATAAGTTCAAGCAGACTTTGTGCCTTTCTTTTGCATTCCTGCTGGGAGCTTTCCAGGCCTTTGGTCTTACCATGAAAGGGCAGGTGATTCTCACCGGAAACTTTGCAGAGAAAACGCAGAAAAAAGACGAAGACGCAAAGTACGAATTCTTTAAACTGAACGAAAAACCGCAAAAAGATGATGATGGTCTCATAATTGAATTCAGCGACGGGTCTTTCGGTGGAAGGTTGGCTCTTTGGTATGCGGTTAATGCTTCAATCAACAAAGACAATCCGAGAAATTATGGAAACGATGGCTCAAAGCTTTCTTTCCGTCGTTCAAATCTCTGGTTCAAGCCTTTTACGAGCCTAAAACTTACCGTAGGCTATGTAGGGAACGACCAGCTTTACAAAGAAAAAATTGATGACTGGAAGGTCGGAAATCCTTTCAGCTACCGTCAGCGTGACTGGGTGGCTCATCCGGGTTACATCAACAATTCTGACGTTGACGAAATGGGACTTGGTTTTGAGAGCAGGGCTGTTGAAGGCCTTATCCTGACCGGAGCCGTCGCCCGAAAGTGGGGAACTCCCGGTGCTTACGAGAGCTTTGCATTCTGGTCTAAGGACGGAAACGGAGACCCTGTTTACGGTGCCTGGGGCCTTACCGCCCGCTATTATCCTGGCAACGACATCTGCTTTCAGGCGGCATTCAGGGACAACGGCAGCGAGGACTGGAAGGTTGCCCGATGTGCCATTGGCTATGAGGGAAATGGCTTCTACACTTTTGCCCAGCCCTGCTTCGGAATTGACTGGAATAAAGACGAGAACAAGTATCAGCTTTCAGGAATTTGTTTTGACCTTTACGGTGAGTACCGTTACGACGCATGGACTTTCATCGCTCATGTGCCGCTTACTGTCCGTTTGACAGACTGGGACGACGACCCGAGCTATATGGAATACATCCTTCAGGTGAAGTACAACCTGGGCCGGGTCGGAAACATGGATGACTTCAGCCCGAATATCAAATTCGGAAGCCAGAACCATGATGGTGACAAAAAAGAGGCTTTCATCAGGTTTGACAATGTGTCGGATACGATGAATTTCGACATTACGCCAGGAATCCAATTCAAGGTGGCGTCATGTGAGGTGAATGTGGGTTTTGAAATGCTCTTCCATTCAAAATATTACACGGACATCAATTCTTCAAGCGATTTTGAATGGCGAGTTCCCTTCAGCGCGAAAATCAAGTTCTAAAAAAACGGAGGATAAAAATGAAATTAAATAAATTGCTTTCAGTATTTGCTGTTTCGTCACTTGCCATGGCCAGCCTCTCTGCTTTCGATGCCAAGGCAAAGGTCACTATGGAAGGAAGCCTTTTCAGGGAGACAAAAGAGTCTGGAGAAGACGCAAAATATGAGCTTTTCGCTTTGGATGCCGTTGAGGACCACAGTAAGAACGGCGTTGAGATTGATGTTGACGCAGGCCCGGCCGGCGCTCACTTCGAGCTTTTCTACGAGCTTAAAGGCGGCTCAAAGGCTGAGGACGGCTGGACAGCCAACGCTCGAAACACTTACATCTGGTTCAAGCCTGTTGATCAAGTGCAGCTCCGTCTGGGTTATGTCGGTCACAAGGATTTCTTTGTTGAGCGAATTGATGATGAAAAGGTCGGAAACCCCTTCTCTTATGAGTACAGAAAATATTACCTGGATAAGGCAAGCAGAAACGAGTATTACATTCCCTACTATATTACAAATGCTGATGTCGATGAATTCGGATTTGGCATGGATGTTTTTCCAATCGAGAATCTTCGCTTGACTGGCGCTATTGCTCCTGGAGTCGGAAACGCAGGAATCACGAAAGATGACGGCACGAATTACGCCCCCTGGGGTTTAACCGCAAGCTATGCGATGGACGCTCTGAAATTTCAGGCAGCCTACCGGGACAACGGAAAGAAAAACTGGAAGGTAATCCGCCTTGGAGCCGGTTACGAGAGCGAGAATGTTTATGCCTTCGTTCAGCCTGTATTCGGCATTGATTACATCACCACAAAGAGCAAATACGAGATGAACGGTTTCTGTCTCGACCTTTACGGCGAGTACAAGATGGACGCACTCAAATTCACAGGCCATCTTCCAGTTACATTCAGAACGACTGGCAAAAAAGACGACCCGAAATACATGGAGTTCCTTGGCAAGGTTGAGTACAACACGGGAATGCACGGTCTTTTGGATGATGTGACTCCTTACTTCCTCTTGCGAAACATGGATCATACGGTATTGACCCTCAATGATAAGGCTGGAGACAACTTTGCCCTTACCATGCAGGGTGGTGTGGCCTTCAAGGTTGCGGATGCAAAAATTGATGTTGGCGTAAGGATTGACATTCACAACAAACTTGACACTTCTGCCCGCACTACCTGGTCAATTCCTTTCAAGGCGAAGATTGAATTCTAACATTAAATTTGTAAATAAAAGGCTTATCAAAAAAGGAGGAAAATATGAAAAAGATTTTGAGAAAGATTCTGGCTGTTTCTGCCAGTCTGCTTTTGCTTAGCTCGTTCGTCTCTTGTGGAGAAGGCGAGGATGATGATGACAAGTCTGGGCCAGTAGTCCCGGGCGGTAGCACAGGTGGCGGCGGAAACGGAGGAACTTCTGGCGCTGACTTGTGGAAGGATGCAGAGATGCTTGATGAATTGGCTAATACCAATACCGAAGGAGAGAATGGTTGGGGTGCAATAAATATCTCTGCTGATATTGCGCAAAGACTTCAGGTTGGTTCAAAAGTTATTTTCGAACTTGAAGAAAATGCAGGCTATACAAAGTTCCGTATTACAAGAGGTTGGACTAAGATTGGTAATGGTAAGATTGGCGACCCTAATTCTACTACTCCATATTATAAACTTGATGGAACAAAAATCAAAGCAAATGAAATGACGGACAACCCAGAGACTTGGGAAAATGATGCAAGCGAACCAGGTACTTATTACTTTGTTGTAGATGCCGCAAACCTTGAGGCTTTGCAGGGCGGATTTGATATCGTCGGCTGCTTCAAGTGTGTAAAGATTGGTATTACGAATCTTGCGGCAAAACCTGCTGAAGATCCGATTCCGGAAGGAACTGTAAAAACTATTAAACTTGAAAAGAATGTTTATGCAGAAAATCCAGAGTCACAGGTCAAAGTCGCTCTTGATTTCAATAAAGTTAAGGTCGGTGACAAGGTAACCCTCAAAATGAAGGGTAAAGCAAGCAAAGCTTTCAAAGGTGAATTCTTTATTGTCGATACAACCGAGGAGGCAAGCTGGTGGGGCGAATTGGCCGCTAAATATCCTGCTGATGAAACAGAGGGGGTAAAGAATCCTCTTGATGTTCCTGTTGATTTTGACATTGAGCATGAATTTGAAATTAACCATGCACAGTGGGGAAGTGGAAACACAGCTTGTATGCTGGCAATCAATGCTGTTGACGGAGATGATACTGTCAAAATGCATTGTACAGAATACAGCGTCACACTTACAAAAGGTGAAGGCTGGAATAGTCAGGAAGAAGAGCCGGAGACACCACCGGCATCTACGGTACCAACTGCTCTTTCAGGCATAACAATTCCAGAGGGTGCAACTGTTCTCTATAAAGCCTCTGACGCAGCAAATTCTGTTTTCAAAGATGCTGAAATTCAGACTTGGTGGGATAACAAAGGAGCTTTGGCATTCAAAATCGAATATACTAAGATTGGTGACACTGAAGGTGTAGTCAAGGTTACTAGCGAAGCAGGCTCTTGCGGAGCATTTGCACTTGGCGAAGGAAAGACAGTATCAATACCAGCAGGTCAAAAGTTGGTCATTTCGGTTTACACAGCGAATGGCGTTATATTCAAACCTGTTGCTCCAGATAAAGAATTTAGCGTAACAGGAAAAGCAGACTGGCAGTTGTTTGAGGTTTCTTATACAGAGGCAGCAGAGCTTAAACAGTTGGGTATCGTCGGAAATGGAAAGAGCGGAAATTCTGAGCACTACATTGATGCTGTTTACCTTGTTGAAGATGATAATGCAGGCGGAAATACTGGCTCGGATCCTGTTGCTCCACCGGCAGCTACGGCTGATTACAGTGCAAAGAATCTTGATGTAACAACGGTTACTAATACATACTCTGAATCACATCATGGTATTCAAGCAAAAATGACCGTCAGAACCGGTGACAATCTCAAAGGCCTTGCCGCTGGGGACAAGTTCACTGTAGTCATGAAGGGAACTTCAACAAAGGCTTTCGTTCCACAGGTTTATTTCATGGATAATACAGCCGCTGGAGCTTACACAAACTTGGGAGAATGGGGTGACACGATAAATATCACTACAGATGCCTTCGAGGTGACAAAAGAAATTACCTTGAAAAAAGCTCCTTCATCAGATGATGCAGATGCATTTATGTTTGTCATTGATTATGATGAGAAAGGGGCAAGCGCAGACATTGAGAACGCAACAATCACATTCTCAGAATTCAAAATCACAAAGAAAGTAAGCGAATAAACAAAAATTGCCGGAATCCGCATCGTTTGCAAAAACTATGCCTTCCCGACAAATCAAAAAAGCCTAGCCTTTGCACCCACTGGCAAGCAATCTAACCTCAAAGCCGGTGGGTGTTTTTTTTTGTGTGTGGGTAAAGTTATGAATTGCTTGTTACG
The DNA here is from genome assembly GCA_002393835.1 of Treponema sp. UBA4326. GTDB lineage: Bacteria > Spirochaetota > Spirochaetia > Treponematales > Treponemataceae > Treponema_D. Next base: position 7,718 of record DGTW01000208.1, on the reverse strand, counting down.
GTGGCGGGAGAAAGCTCTTCTTTAAGCGCAAGCACCTGCTCCAGTGGCAGAGAACAACCTTTCGCGACAGTCTCAATGGCGACACCAAGTTTAAGAAAGTTCTTTGCGTTTTCAAGTTTTGCGTCGCGGGCTCCTTCAGCTCTTCTGTGGCGGTCATACGCTTCCTGGTCAAATTCTGTCAAAATATCTCCCATAATCGCACCTCGCTGTTCCTTGAAAAATCCGTCTAGAAATTTGCTGCTGATTGCAAAATCCACCGCTTCGTTCACTGCCTCGGATAAGGACAAATTGTTTTTTAGATTTTCCTTTACCCGGTTAACGAACACACAATAATGATACAACGACTCGCACTTTTTTTGAAGTTCTTCGTTATGATTTTTATTGATATTGATTACTGTGGCGGTCCACTCGAACTCGCCGGAATCATCTGGAATTTCGAACGCATCTGAAAGCTTATATTTTACGATATCCTCCTGTTCTTCATTTCCGTTATAAAACACAATGAACCGTGGTGACGGAATTTTTACGAGAGTTTTTCCGTAAATGTCGGCATCGTGCTTCTCGATTTCCTTTTGATAAAGTTTTGAAAAATACATCAGCCCCCGTAACAATCTATACTGTTGTTTGAAAGAAATGCGCCACATGGATGTGGCGTTAGGGGGAGGAGAGAATTTTTGGTACAAAAATTCTCGTACGAATCAAAAATTACAGGATGTAATTTTTGTTCGATACATCTTCAAGCGTCGTAATCTCCAAGAGAGATGTGTCCGTGTAATTTTTGCCAGTCAGTGCATTGTAGAGTGATAAAAGCCATCGTTTGCTGCGCTCATCCTTTCCGCTGTAAATCGTTCGGAATAGCGTGTCCTTGTAAATTCTTTTCGGTCTTCTTGCCATAATTTTCTCCTGTGTGTTTCATTTCGAAGAAAGTCTTTTCACTTTTTTCTGTATATTTATTGGTTTTAAAAATGCAATTTCGGCAACAATGGGCGAAAATTCTTTGAAAAAAGTGATAATCTTAAAAATAACGTTATATAAACTGAAAATAAAATCGATTGTTTACACTTTTGGAAGTCCGAGAAGTTTGACTGAGGATCATGCCCAGCCGTTTCAAAATGTGTTCAATTTTGTCTTTGGTGCTGATGTTGTAACTTATGTTGCGCCTTATTTCCCAGTTTCAGGATACACTTCCGAGAAAGAATCTATTGAATGGTTTTTTGGTCTGCTCAAAGCAAAAGGGGCTGACAGCGCTGGTGATTACAGTTTCCAGACTCGGGAACTTTTTGCAACGACAATTCAACCTCATATCGCTCTTGTCTTATCCAAAATACTTGAATGGCTTATGGTAGAGGATTTTTTTATGCCGAATTTTATGCCGGAAAGTTTCTGCTCCATTTTGATATTTTCTGCAAAAAATCGATAGAGTTATGGCGAATCTCATTTAAAATTAGACTATAAAACTGAAAAAGTGAGGAATAATATGAAGATGGCTAAAATTTTGCTTGCTTCTTCTCTGGCATTTGCTGCTGCCACTGCCTTTGCTCAGGGAAAACCATCCGAGTACACTGAAAAAGACTTGGTTTGGCAGGAAGACTTCAACGGAAAGAAGCTCAATACAAAGGACTGGAACTATGAATTCCATGAGCCGGGCTGGGTCAATGCGGAACTTCAGCGTTATGATGACTCAAAGAAAAACACTTATCTGAAAGACGGCTGTCTCGTAATTCAGGCTATAAAAGAAGAAAAGAAAGACGGAACCGTGCATTATTCTTCAGGCCGAATCAATACTCAGGGAAAACATGCTTACACTTACGGCCGTTTTGAAGCCCGTCTTCGAGTTCCAAAAGGAAAGGGATTTTTGCCTGCCTTCTGGATGATGCCCGATGACGAGAGCTATTACGGTCAGTGGCCGAAATGTGGCGAGATTGACATCATGGAGGTTCTTGGTGACGATGTGACGAAACTGTACGGAACCCTCCACTTTGGTGAGCCACATGCCATGGTTCAGGGAACGCAAACCCTTGCAAGCGGTAATTTTGCCGATGAATTCCACACTTTTGCAGTTGAGTGGGAGCCTGGTGAAATCCGCTGGTATTGCGACGGTGTAAATTACAAGACTGCAAATGACTGGTTTACAAAGAGACCTGGTTTTGCCGAGCAGAGCTATCCGGCACCTTTTGACCAGCCTTTCTATGTGATTCTCAATGTTGCGGTTGGCGGCTCTTGGGTCGGATATCCAGATGATACTACTGATTTTGACCCTAAAAAAGATGATGCCAAAATGTATGTGGATTATGTCAAAATCTACCAGAAAAAAGAATACAATGAGGATGTTGACAAGCCGGCTAAGGCTCCTGTCGTTGCAAAAACTGACGCTTCAGGCAACATGGTTTCTCAGAGAAAAGATGCCTGGGAATTCCTTACGGCTGGCGGCGGAGCTGGTTCTGTAGACACGGACGGCAGCAATCACACTATTAAGTCAAGCAATGCCGGCTCACTTGAATATTCAGTTCAGTATGTTCAGGCAAAAGTTCCGCTCAATCAGGGCTACACCTACCGTTATTCATTTGACGCTTCTGCTGATGAGGAGCGCACGATGATTACCGGCATTTCAGCTCCAAACAACAGCTATGAGAGGCGTTTCGGAGATGTAAAGGTCAAACTTACTCCCAAAAAACAGCATTTCAGCTATGAATTCAATATGATGGCTGATTCTGATCCCGAATGTCGAATTGAGTACAACTGTGGTGCCCAGGGCTCAACGGCCGCAATCCATATCTCAAATGTGCGACTGGAAAAAATCGGCGAAATTGATTTGAGCATGGGAAAAAACTGCCTCCCGGACGGAAACTACATTATGAACGGTCAGTTTCAGGAAGGAAAGGCTCGTTTGGGTAGCTGGGAAATCGACAACAAGGCAGGCGCTGAAATTTCAGTCACTAAAGACAGGGCAAGAATGTTGAAGATTGTTTCACCAAAGAAAGCAAAGCCTGAGGATGTCACTATCAGACAGACTGGAATCAAGCTTGAGAAAGGAATGCACTATGTCGTGAAGTTTGACGGCTATTCAACAAAAACGACTTTCGTGAATTTGAAATACGGTGACATTGAGCAGAAAGTCCGCCTCATGCCTGGCAAGACCGACCCAAAAACAAAGGCCGTTATTCCTGGTCACTTTGAATGGGCATACACCCCGGATTCTGATAAGGAAATTGACTTTGCCCTTATGGTTGGAAGCGATGGGGCTACAATTTTCGTTGATAACATTTTCGTAAAAGAAAACAAAGTCGTAATGAACGGAGACTTTGAGCGGGATATGACTGGCTGGGAACTTTATGCCCATCAGAATGCCAGCGCCTCATGTCAGGTTACCGGCGATAAGAACAAAAAAGCAGTTGAGGTTCAGATTGACAACACGGGCAACCTGGACTGGATGATTCAGCTCAAACAGAACGGCTGTCTGCTGGAAAAAGGCAAGGCCTACAAAATCAGCCTGAAAGCTAAGTCAACCCTCGAAAGGACAATCATGCTGGCCCTGCAGCGAGACGGCTCAAAGGACGACAACTGGTATCCTTATTCAAACACCCTGAAATTCCCCGTTGGTCCTGAAATGAAGGATTACAGCTGGAACTTCTCAATGGGTATGGACAGCGACCCCAATGTTATCTTTACGATTTCAATGGGAGCCGTCTCTGACAAAATCATCACGCAGAGCCATACCATCACGATTGACTCGATTGTCGTTGAGGAAGTTCAGAAAAAATAACATTGCCTCTTCTTGATTGAAATGGCGATAATTTCTGCAAGCTCCGTCAGTCAGTGCCTGATACATTTGACCGGCGGAGCTTTTTTTGAATGTCAATCTAAAGGAACTGAAGTGAAACGACTTTTACTGATTATGCTCTCCGTGCTCATACTTTCATCTTGTGGCAATGGTGAGGAAGACGATGAAATGGAGAATGATTTTAATGGAGCGGCGCTTATCTCTTCGCTCTCGAACGGCTGGAATCTCGGCAACACACTGGATGCAAACTCTACAGGCGACAAGTCGAACAAAGGTCTTTCCACCGAGAAAAGCTGGGGAATGCCTGAGACAAGCCAGGCCATGATAAGGGCTGTGGCCGAAAGAGGATTTAAGTCAATCCGGCTTCCTGTAAGTTGGCATAACCACATCACGGAAGGCACGAATTACACGATTGATTCTGCCTGGATGGCCCGGGTAAAGACTGTCGTTGACTGGTCTTTAGAGGCCGGGCTTAAAGTCATCATCAACATTCACCATGATAATCTCAGCGAAAGCCAGATGACCTCGACCTACGGCTTTTGTGTCCCGGCTAGTTCGTCTTCACAGTTGAAAATTACTTCTCTTAATTATATTAGAGCTGTTTGGAGACAGGTCGCAGAGGCTTTCAGAGAATATGACGAAAGGCTTGTCTTTGAGCTTTTGAACGAGCCACGAGCGGTCGGAACAGCCTACGAATGGAACGGAAGCGGAGCAAATGTCGGGAATGCAAATAAAATCATCATGGACTACGAAAAAGCTGCCCTTGATGAAATCCGCAAAAGCGGAGGCAAAAACGCTACCCGCTATGTGATGGTTCCTCCTTATGCCGCAAGCCCCAGCATGACGGAAGGCTGGGCGCTCCCAAGTGACAGCGCAAGTGGAAAGCTGATTGTTTCCCTTCATGCCTACACGCCTTATGAGTTCTGCATGAAGGACATGTCCGTTACATCATTCGGCTTGTCGCAAAGAGGTTCAATTGACTGGCTTTTTTCTTCAATCAGCTCGGCTTATACCTCAAAAGGAATCCGGGTCGTAATCGGGGAGGCCAGTGCCAGCGACAAGGGCAACACTACCGAGCGAAAAAAGTGGGCCGAATATTACTTTGGAAAAGCCAAAGCCTTGGGTATTCCTGTTTTCCTCTGGGATAATATGGCGACGACGCTTGATAATCAAAGAAGCAATGACCCTGGGGAGCGCCACGGCTACTTTAATAGAAATAATTTGAGCTGGTACTTCCCTGAAATAATCAGTGTAATCACCAGGTAACTTTATGTAAAAGCCCTAAATGGTGAAGGCTGCCATTGCCGTTCCCCGAGTGATGTCGGCTTCGTCAGCTAAGATTTCGTAGTGCAGGTCTTTTCCCTGAAGAATGAGCTCAAGGTATTCCTTTGTGCGGTCAATGACCTTGTAGGTCTTGAAGAAGCTCGTTCCGTTACAGGCCACGCAGACCGGTTTTTCTGGCTCTTTTCCTTCCCCGCACTGAAGAATGCAGGCGGCGAGTACACATGCGGCTAGTTGAGCCATACGGTTTACAAGGGCATCAAAAATTTCAAATAGAGTTTCCATGTCTTCTTCTGTCGCTCCTTTGAAATTGTCGTTTTTTTCGCCATTCTGGTAATTCTGGAGGAAGAGGTTTACTTCAATGAGGGAAAGGGTGTCCTTGAGGGTGATTTCCTTGCTGAATTCATCGGAGAAAATGCCTTCTTTAGAGGCCATGTGAATTGTCTCCAGTGCCAGAGTTCCCATATAGGCTCCTGAACAGAGTTTTTCGTATGGGGCTGAGCCTGGCTTTACGCTTTTGTCATCGAGAAGAATGTCGAAGTCTGAGTTTTTGAAGCCGCCGAATTTTGCACTTTCACAGACCACGATTTGCTTTTTAAGCTCAAATTCTTTGCTTTCTGGCTGAAGGAAGGCCGCATTAAGCCCCGTTCCCAAAATAAAGCCTATGTAGGAAGAGTAATTTTTTTCGCTTACACCGGCCAAAAGGGCAGAAACTGTGTCGTTGAGCAGGATTATTTTTAAATCTTTGCTCCAGCCCTGTTCAGCCAAGGCTTTTTTCAGTTCCAGGCCTATATAGCTTCCGACGACTTGGGGTGCCTTCACTTCCTTAGAGAAATTCGTGAGGATTCCGTCATGATTTTCTGTAATGGTCATGGCATAGGAAAAACAGAAGCAGATTTCATTGCATTTGCCCTTGAATCTCTCGATGTTTTTTGCAATCTTGCCGAAGAATTCTGATTTAGTAAGCTCTCCTTCAGTTCCCGGCATTCTTGTTTTCTCGAAGTCGGAAACAGAAGCCTTGCCGTCTTTTGCGAATTTGACGAGGGAAGAGCGGAAATTCGTGCCGCCCGCATCAATTACGATGACTGTTTTTTCCCGAAGTTTGATGGAGCTTGGGTCTATGTAGGTTGGAATCATATCCTGGTAGGATTCTTTTCCCAGATAGCGGTTTATCATGTCATTGCGGATTGATTCCGTAAGTTCGCCTAAGTTCAAGTCAGTGTAGAAGCCGTGTTCATTCAAAAAGTTTTTGACAGTGTCTTTCATTTTTCCTACCTTGCCTTATTTTAAAAGAAACCCCGAAAAATTTCAATTTTTCGGGGTTGAATTACTTTGTTTTGCTTTCTATTCTTTTACCGCGCCAACTGAAACACCGCGGATGATATTTCTTGAAAGCAGAAGATAGACAATTACCAGAGGAATGATTGCCAGACAGATGAAAATGTAAACCTGTCCCATGTCAAATTTCTGATAATCTGCGCTACGAAGCTGGGCAATCAAAATTGGAATGGTCTTTTTTGCCTTGCTGTTGATGACGAGGGCTGGAATGAAGTAGTTGTTCCATGAGCCTACGAAGGCAAAAATTGCCTGAACTGCGATTGCCGGTTTCATAAGGGGAATTACGATTTTGTTGAATGTCAAAAATTCCGGGCAGCCGTCAATTCGAGCGGCCTCAACGATGGAATAGGAAAGGGAGGCCGTCATTGCCTGATACATATAGAAGAATACTACTGGCGAGGCAATGGCTGGAATGTAAAGGGCTGCGAGAGTGTCGATTAAGCCAATCCTGATGAGAAGCTGGATGAAACCAAGTGAAGAAACCTGGGTCGGAATCATCATAATCGCAAGAATTACCTTGAAAGCCGTGGTTCGGCCCTTGAAGCGGTACATGTAAATTCCGTAAGCAGTCATTGCAGAGAAGTATGTGCAGAGCAGTGCCGACATACATGAAACGAAAACGCTGTTGAACAAGGCCTTTACGACCGGAATGTTTGGGTTAGAAAGCAGCTTGCCAAGGTTCTCGAATAAAAAAGTACCGAAAAGGACAGAGAATCCCTTTTGAATTTGGGCATGGCTTCGCGTTGAGTTTACGAGAAGGACAAAAAATGGAAAAAGCGAAGCGACTGTGATGATGAAAAGACAGACATAGCAGAACTGCCTTCTTAGGAATGTGAATTTTGTGTCAATCATTTTGCGCCTCCTGTGCTTTCCTTGATTTGCGACTTAGCTTTTGGCTTTGAGTGAGTGTGAGTGTGGCCGCCGGTCATATTCTGGTATTTCTTCATTGTCATCGAGTAGATGCTGAAGCTGAATACGCTGGTAATTGCAAAAGTGATTACTGAAACTGCTCCAGCCATACCGTAGTTCTTGTTGGTTAAGTGCTTGTTCAAGTACATAATCAGCGTCATGCTGGTTCGGTTGGGGTTTCCTTCACCATTGGTCAAAATTTGAGGCACATCAAACATCTGAATACCGCCGATAAGGCTTGTAATCAAGACATAAATGAAAATCGGCATGAGCATTGGCATTGTGATTCGGGCGAAAATCTGGAAAGGATTTGCACCGTCGATTTTAGCAGCTTCAAAGATGCTGTCATCGATGCTCATAATTCCTGCCATAAGCAAGATTGTGGTGTTTCCATACCACATAAGGAAGT
>DGTW01000265.1 GCA_002393835.1 Treponema sp. UBA4326 | reverse complement strand
AATCAGAAATATGCCTTTATGTACATGCTGACTGGAAGGACTCAGAAGGAACTGCAGGTTGATTTCGGCTTCAACTCGCTCAACACGGCGGCATCCCACTGGCACGGGGTGCTTGCCAAATTCCGTGTGCGCTCGGTGTTCGAGCTTCGGGCGAAGTTCAGGTAGACAAAAAAAACGGCAATAGTTTTTGAAAACTGTTGCCGTATTCATGTGATACTTAAGTAATAGTACGATAGAACTGTTTCTATGCTTTTGTCGTACTACGGAGACAGTACGATTGAACTGTTACCGTAGTATCAAGAAACTGTTGCTAAAGTACCGTAAAAGTATTTGTGAAAGTGTTAACCTGAGAGTCTTTTCTAGGTGCATTGCTTCGGGCGAACTGCGTCACAATCTTAATCTTGTAGCTTCCGCTCGCAAGTTTCGGAACAACGCAGGCGATTCTCGATGATGTGTTCACGCCGATTTTCGAGGCATCGACCTTCACTGTGCTGGATTCGTCCTCGGTGTTCACGAAATACAAGCCAACATCATCATTGTCACCAGTGACGAGGATGCTTTTTCCTGTGATGTCAAGGAAGCCGTTCGGGGTGAGGGTATCTTCCCTTCCGCTCTCGACATCTAGCACGGAGAGAATCTCAGGCTTGACGGTGTTGCCCTGTGCGATTACCGGCTGAATCTGGGAAGCAAGCTCCTTCACGGTCTTTCCGCTTCGGAATGCGATGTCTATGGCGTTCTTCTCTGAGTCAAAGCTTGACTGCTCGCTATCGAAACTGCCTGAGATTCTGGCATAGAATGTGCCGATTCCGCCGTCCACCAGAGAGCCGTTCAGAACACGGTCAATCATTGCGCTATTCGCGACTTTCCAGACCGAAACAATCTGCTCCGCCGAGTAGCCTTCGAGCGCTCCTGTAGCGAGGATGTCGTTCGCGATGTTCTCCATCGTGAGCTTGTTTCGGAAAATCGGTCGGGCATGGTAGGTCTTCTTCCCGTCCTTCTCGGTTCTCATCGCTGTCTGGTATAGGGCGACCGCAAGCTTTGATGATTCATAATCCGCTGTTGTTTTTGAAAGTGTGTTGATATTCATAATGTTTTTCTCCTAATTTTATTTGTTTGTCGCATACATGATGTACGCTCCTGCCGCTATGACGAGTGCCTCACAGATAGACACCCGAAACCAGAATTTCTTTCGTTCGCCGAGCCGAAAGATTCTCTCATCCTTCTCGGTGACTTCAGAAATCCACTGGTCACGCATTCCGTCGATGACCGCCTCAATTTGCTCCAGCTGCTCAGAACTCACCGTTTGAGAGGATGCTTCTGATTCGCTCCTTTGCGTTTCTTGCCGCATTTTCAGCCCGCTCTTCGGACTTTCTTCTTGCTGCGGCAGGGCGGCGGTTTGCCACGCCACGCACAGAGTCACAGCCAGAGCTGTCAGTTTCTTTCTCATCTCCGTCTCCTTTTCCGAAGTGATTCATAATCTGTTTTCCGGTCCTGTTCGTGATGATTCCGAGAATCAGCGAGCACCAGACAGCACCCGAAATCACTCCGAGGTAGAGGAAAGCGCAGCAGACTATGAAAGCCGCTCCCTTGAAGCTGATGAACTTCGCCACGAGGTAAACGAGGCGTTTGAGCACCAGCGTCCAAAGCTCCGAAAAGCTGACCTCACAGAGATTCACGCCCATCGCTTTTCCTCCAGCTTTCTCCGAACCATGAGGAATGACGGGTACATGGCCTTAAGCTCGCAGAGAGTCCGTGGCCTTCCGCCGTTCTTCTCTATTCGTGACTCGTTGAGGAAAAGTCCTTCGCCCATATAACCCGAGACATGGACAGCCTTTCCGCCCTCGTCAAGGAAGAACGCTGCCTGTATTCTGTCGTAGCCCTTCGCTTCTTTGGTGAAGAATTTCTTGTAAAGGCTGTCAGCCGTCACACGGATTCTTTTGCCGAAAATCGTATTGAGGCAGGCGCAGACCGTACCGGAGCAGTCGCTTCCGTCGATTGATGACCCGCCCCAGATGTAAGGCGTGCCGTTAAACTCACCCAACAGATTGTGGAAAATCTCGTCATTGGGAAGACCTTTTTTCCGAAGGTCATTTGCGTAATCGCACAGATATTTGTGCGTGTCCGTTTTGTTTTGTTCCATAAGGGGAATCTCCTTTAGTTAAGATTTATAAGCGCTTATGACTAAAGGATAGCGGAAAAAATCGATGAAAAATCTAGTAGTTTAGTTAGGCTGGAAGAGGGGAAAAACTTGTTTTTAAGATAAATTTTACTTTACAACAGCAATATCGTAATGTAAAATTAAGATAACATTAAAATTGCAATTCTTAATTATTAAAGAAAATGTTAGGCGCTGGTATTAATACCACTTTCGGTGAAAGTAAAGGCGCCGACATTTTTTATATATAAAGTTTTTGAAAGGAGGTTTTTATGAAAAAGCCATCTAAGAAAACTATTTTTATCCTATTTGCTATGCTTATAGTTGTGTCATCTGTCGCTGCGGCCGGGCATATTAGAAGTCAGAAAATGAATTGCAAAGTTTGCAAGTGTACTTATTTTTCGCATGCAAAAGATGTAGCAAGTCATTGTTATTGTAGCTGCGGACATGCTTATCAGTCACACAGTTATAGGTAGAGATTGAAAAAGCACCTGAGAATTAAGTTTTCTGGTGCTTTTTCATGTGAAGTTTTTTCGTAGTTATTTATTCATTGATAAAAGCCATTTTCACTACTAACAAGAAATAATAAGAGGAAGCTATGATGAATAAGAAGTTTTCTTGCATAATTATTTGTCTTTTTGAGGTTGCTTTTGCATTTGCTCAAAATACCCGAAAGTTTGAACTGCTAACAGAGGAGCCCTCCCCAGCTGAAACAATTTATACACCAACAGGAAATCCTCCAAGAGTTGTAGTGCAGGAAGGACACAATGATGGTATAAACTTCGTAAAATATAGTATGAACGGCCAATATTTATTGTCCGTTGGTAATGATATGAAGGTATGGGATGTTTCAACAGGGAAAATTATACGCTCTTTTTATGGTTTCATAGATGGCAAGGGACAGGCTGAACAGTTTTTTGGAGGTAATACTGTAGATTTTTCCCCAACAGGAAAATATATTATTTATGTTAAACCATGGGATCCGGCAAAGGAAAAGTTAAAAACTGAAGTAAGTATTGTGAGTGTAGAAACCGGTAAATCTATATATGATTGGTGGGTAATAGGGGAAAAAAATAGAATTGATTGTGCCGTTCAATTTTCACCAGATGGAACATTATTTGCAATTCTTGCGTCAAACGAAATTTATGTTTATGATTTTGCCGAAAAAAAACTTTTATATACATTGTCATCAAAAAAACTATATAAGTCCACATATTCTAAGCGCCTTACATTTTCAGGCAATGGGACATATATATGCGCAAATTTTGCAGATAGTACTAATTTTCAGAGCTGTATAGTAATTTGGGATGTTTTTCAGAAAAAAATTGTACGACAAATCTATTTAGACGACTCTTCTTATACTAACTTTGCTATAAGTTATTTAGGAAGGTATCTTGTCGCTGGAGAGAGAGACAAAACTTTTGTTTACGACATAAATACAGGAAAAAAAATTAAAACACTTGATATTAGTCCGCGTTTATTACAGTTTACAGAAAATGAAAAGCAAATTGTTATTTTTGATGAATACTATAATCACAGAATCGTTGTTTATGACATATATTCTGGTAAACAAATATCTTCTTTTAATTGTGAACGGATAGAGAGTTTTACACTTAGACCGGGTTCTGAAGAATTTACATTTCCTGAATACTACTCTGATTATATTGTTGTGAAAAAACTAGATGATTTTTCTACAGTACGCAAATATCCAGATATTAATTTTGCTAGAGGCGGAGATTTCATTATGGAAGGAGATGGAGAATTATTTTATGAATTTGAAGGGAAAAATATAAAGTCTGTCTATAGTCAAAATTTTATGGGAGAAAAAATAAATTTTCCAGAGGCCGCCAATGCTAACATAAGAATTTCAAGCAGTGTTATAGCAACTGACAAATGTTTTTTTTGGCAAAATAATAATTTAGCATATTTTGATTTTCATCTGAAGAAAACTATTGTCGATACAAAAATATATCATGTATTTAATTATGAAAAATTGAAGATATGGGAATCTTTAACCGCTTCAAAAGATGGAAAAGTCATCTGCTATGGTGAAGAATCTGGCAGAATGACTATTTACGATGTAGAAAAGAAAAATATTAGACTATCCTTTTTTCTAAGTGATTATGGCATTGATGAATTAGATACTAAAGAATTAAGTAGTACAGGAAAATTTATAGTTCTTGACACATATTATAAACATATAATTATCGACACTATTTCCGGCATTCTTGTACATGAAGAAGACTGCTGCACATATGGACACGATAATACAGTTGGTGACGAGATAAAATTTTCAAAAAATGATAAGTATGCATTCTTCACAACAAGTGTAGAAGCTCGTACCAAAAGAGGAGACTTTCAGGATAAGTACATTTTATATGAAACTGAGACATGGAAAACAATTAACAGTAACATAATTCTATCAAAAATAGGGGGAGATAGACTAGAATTTTCACCTAATGAAGAATTTTACGCTGAATATATTGGATTTACTGATGGAACATATGGAATAGATTTGAAAACTATCAGCAAAGGAACTTTGATAAGTCGAATCAAAACCAATTTACCCCAAACGAGTACTAACAGAATATGTATTACAAATGATAATAACAATCTACTTATTCGTCCTAACAGTTCTGTAACACTAAGATTTTCAATTGCTACAGGAAAATTGCTTACTAGTCATATTTTCGACTCCAGCGGTGATTGGTTCACCTACACCCCCGAAGGCTACTTCACCGGCTCCCCCGGCGGAATCAACAAATTCGTCCACCTCGTAGACGGAATGCAGGTCTTCGAGCTGGGCCAGCTCTACGACACGCTCTACCGCCCCGACTTGGTGCAGGCTAAGCTTGAGGGGAAGGACATCGGCGAGAACCCGCTCAAGAAGATTGTCGCCACTGGCGACGCCCCGAGGGTGCAGTTCACACAAGCACCGATGGCGACTGCCCGAAATGTAAAGGTTGAGTTCTCCGTGCAGGACACGGGCGGCGGAATCGGCTATGTCTACCTCTCGCAGAACGGAAAAGCCATGCAGGTCTCCTCGGGCGAAAAGAGCAAGGCCGGGCAGAGGTTCATCTACACCTGCGATGTCACTCTTGCGAAGGGCGAGAATGTCTTTGAGGCCTATGCGGCGAACTCAGCCAACAAAATCGAGAGCCGCCATGTCTCATCCACCCTCAGCTGGCAGGGGAAGGTCGAGGACTCGAACCTTTATGTGCTCGCAATCGGAGTTGACAAGTACATCAAAATGCCACAGAACAACCTCAAATATTCCGTTGCGGATGCGACAGGCATAATAGAGTCGTTCAAGGCCTCGCCGGGCGGATTGTACGGCTCGGTGAATGTTATGACCCTGCTCGATTCGGATGTCAGCAAAGATAATATCCAGAAAGCGTTCGAGACATTCTCCTCGAAGGTCAAGCCCGATGACATGTTTGTCCTGCACCTTGCGGGGCACGGCGTTAACTACGGCGGTGAGTACTATTATCTTCCTTCCGATACGCTCGCAAAGTCTGACTCAGACTATCCAAAGGTCGGTGTCTCAAAGCACTTCCTCACGGAGAGTCTTTCCGAGATTCAGTCCCTGAACACGATAATCCTGCTCGACACCTGCTATTCCGGGGCTTTCATCGACGCCAAGGCGCAAGGAAACGAGCTTGCGCAGAAGACGGCTTTGGAGCATCTCGCTCATACGAGCGGCCAGGTAATCCTTACGGCCTCGGCGAACTCCCAGACAGCGGCCGAGGGGTACAAGGGGCACGGAATCTTCACCTATGCGATTATGGAGGCCATCTCGGGCAAGGCAAACTACAACGCCGACTCGACCCTCTCAATAAAGGAAATAACTCAGTATGTAGGCTACGAAGTCCCGAACATCTATGAGAAGATGGGGCTAGCACGGCAGAGTCCGTGGAACTCACCGTTGAGGGGAGACTTCTCCGTTGTGGCGACAGGGAACAGGCAGTCACCTCAGTTCCATGAGGTCTCGCTTGACGGCGGGAAGCGGACGGACTGGGTAACTGTGCGGACTGATGACAGCGATGTCGGGAATTTTGAGGAAGCCCTTGCGTCTGCGAAAAAAGAAGCAAAGAAAACTTCACGAAGTTCCGGAGCAGACCAACGCTCACGAGGGAAAGGAATATATGTCGGCCTTGGCTATGGAAACACAAGGTTTGGCAGCGGATTTGACATAAGCCCTGAGTTCTATTTCTTAGGCTGGAAGCATTTCTACGCTGGTGTCGGAAGCGACATCATCTACAAGGGCGCAGAAAAAAGCGAAAGCGGGAAAGACATAAGGAAACTTGATGCCGACATAAAATTCCTTTTGGGCTATTCGTACACTTTCAAACGACTGCGACCATATCTGTGTGGCGGAGTCGGTGGATATTTCAGCGGAGATGCAAAGGAAAAAGAAATATTTGTCAGCAGCAACAGTAAAACAGGTGTAGTAATCAAAACGGTATATGAGAGTGATGCAAAGACCGGCTTTGTCTGGGAAGTCGCAGTTGGAAGCGATATCCTACTTGCTGAGCATTTTGTCATCGGCGCACAGTACAAACTGAAGAATTTCGTTAATTGTGGATTTACGGATACTTGGACTGTAACAATCGGCTGGCCGTTCTAGGGTGTTTAAGGGGGATGTTATGAAAAATCAGAATAAGGATACCATATTGCTGAAAATTTTTTTTGTAATCACGCTGCTCACACTGACATATCTGTCTTCTTGCGCAAATTTCTTGAATGAGAAACTGTATGAAAATAGTGATTCTGATGGAACTTCGGGCGAAGCTTCTTCTTCGGGAAATGAGACTTCTGGAGAAAACAATGGTAGCGGAACAGATTCTTATCAATCCGACAGTAAAAGTGATTCTTTTGAAGGGGGAGTTGATTCGGAATATTTTTTCTATTCATTTTTTGCATACGCAGATGTCAATTACACCGTCACATGGGCAAACTCAAAAAAAGGTACACTGTATGTTGTTGTGTATGATGAGTCAAAAACACCAAGCAATGCTTATTTTAGTGGCGGAGAAAGTGGACAAACCTTTAAGCAAACAACAAACGGAAATGTAATTGTTTATCTAACGAATTATAATTATTCACGAACTTCAAGCATTAAGTCAGATTTTACAATTACGGTAAGTAATACAAATGGAAAAATTGTTAATCTGACATTAACCTCTCATTCTATAGGAGAAAAAGTCCAATGAATGTCTTTCAGCTCCGTAAAAAAAAACTGCAAATTCTACTAGACATTTTCTATTTTGAGTTTTATACTATACAAAATTGGAAGTAAGGAGAGTATTTCATGTTTTTTTCAAAAGTCGAGAAAAATGCTGAGAAAATAACAGGACTGACACTTGCTCAAATCAAAGCTATCAGCCCTGAAAAATTTCGCACATATTTAGAACAGAAAAACAACAAGCCTTTCTCTTTCACTTCGGAATTTCCTGTGATTGGTCGTGGAAATATTTTAAGAGATAGTCTTATAAATTCCACTTCTTTGAACGCTGAAATTGATAAAATCCTTAGATGATTATGACAGAGCAAGAAGTTTATCAGTTTTATAATGACACCGTAAAAGTTATTTACAGCGAGATAGAAGCTAAGAATAATACTCTTCCCGTCGAACTCTTGTTTGAAATCAATTCTGCTTTTGACCATTTAAAACGCATTCATGTTGATGATGAATCAGAAGACTATCAAGCACAAAAGGCCTATTCGCATTTAAAGCGTGGGTGTTTAGATGCATTCAAATTGAAGTTGAAATACTTTAATGTCGATGTTACTAGAGTTTATAACAAAAAAGCTGACCTGCGTATTATTGATAACGGACAATTCTTATCTGATTTTATAAAAGCAAAATCAGAAATATTTAAAATTGCAAAAGATGCAAGATTAAACGAAGGAAAAAATGACACTGAGCTTGCATTGCAGAATTGGAGTCATGTCTCTGTTTTAATAGATTCTTTTGAAGAAAAATTCTTTGACTCTACAAAGCTTCATTGGGCAGAAAAACAATCGTTTTTTCACTTTAATGTAAACTTTTGGCTCGGTGTACTTGCAGGAATAATAAGCAGTGTTGCTGTAACTTTGCTGTTTGATATCATATTGTAAGCTAAAGGTCAGAGAACTTGCATACTCCGATGAGAGAATATAAGGTTACTAACTCTGATACCGCAACTTTTGAGCTTGATGAGCGTGGTGGATTGTGGTGGAAACTTGCATTTTATGAAAGCCACCCAAAACTTTCAGAATCTGTGAGA
>DGTW01000026.1 GCA_002393835.1 Treponema sp. UBA4326 | reverse complement strand
GTTGATTTTCTTGATAAAAAGGAATATGAAGGTCCTCTTTGCGAGCAGATAGACGGAGCCTATAAATTTGTTCTGAACTATTTGAGCATGGCGGTGGAAATCAATGGCATTGTTCACAAAGAAAAGTATGAACTTCCTTACAAGGCAATCCGCGAGCTTATTATTAATGCTGTAATTCACCGAAATTATCAGATGAGTTCCAGTGTTCAGGTTGCGGTTTATGATGACCGTGTTGAAATTTCTTCACCGGGAAGCATCTATGGTTCTTTGACTTTGGAAGAGGCTCTGGAAGGACGTTCTTCAATCCGAAATAAAACGCTTGCCCGCACGCTTGAAAAGATAGATGTTCTTGAAGGCTGGGGGTCTGGCTTTAAGCGAATTTTTGCAGAGTGCGATGAATATGGAGTGGACAGGCCAGAATTCCTTGAAATTGGTGATATGCTCCGAGTGAACTTTTACCGTCCTTCGTATAAGCAAAACGGCGATAAAAGTGGCGATAAAGCCCAAAAAACGGCGATAAAACCACAAATCGGCGATAAATCGGCGATAAATCAAAATGTCGGCGATAAATCGGCGATAAACTACAAAGACAAAATTCTGGAATATCTTTCTAAACATTCCGAAGCCCGCTCACAGGATATTGCTTTGTTTATCGGCTTGAAACAATCACGCACAAAAGACTATCTTTCTGAACTCGTTGAAGATGGCAAGATTGTTGCAAATGGTGCTAACAGGAATAGAACTTACTCGCTGGGAAAAAAAATCTAGAAAACCCTTGACAAGAAAATCTAATCATGTTATAAAATTAACAGGTTGATAATTTTATATAGATATGTTAAGATTATCTAGGTCAGATAAGAGCGGAGGGGGGAAGGAGTTCTTATGGCAGAAGAAAGACAAATTAGCGAGTATGGCGAGTTTTTGAAGCATCTAAGGATTAACAAACACGAGATGTTAAAAAACATGGCAGGAAAACTTGGGCTTAATTCTTCTTATCTTTCTGCCATAGAGAGCGGAAACCGTGACATTCCGCCTGATTTGACTGATAAAATCTGTGCGGAGTATGACCTTGACGAAGGGCAGCGAAAGGAATTGAAAGAGGCTGAACTTAATACAGACCGTAAGCTGGTGCAGATTGATATGAAAAAAATCAATGAGAACCGTCTTGCAAAAGAGGTCGTGCTCAATTTTGCAGGAAAAGCTGAAAGTCTTACGGATGAACAGCTTTCAGAAATAAAAGCGATTTTGAATCGCTAAGGAGGCAAGCCTATGATTGTGCTGAAAAAAAATAAAGCCGCCTAAGTTCTGGTAAAACTTAAACGGCTCTGGTCAAGAAGTTGGATAAACCAATTCTCGAAATGCAATGTTAGAATTATAGTTTATCCTTCTTCTTTTGTCAATCCGCTCTTTTCGGCTACCTGTGGGCTTAGGATAGAAAAGGGCGCAATGGATTTCCGAAAAGTCGGAATGTCAGAAGATGCGGCTTCTGCGCTAAAAAACAGAAGAAGGATAAAATTATGGTACAGATTTATGCTTACCAAAATTCCCTCAAGACTGGCGAGGGTAAAGACAAATATTGCTTTAGAAGCGTCGTTGATCAGATTATGGACAGCGAGCAGCTTGTAAAGGAAATCATCAGTTACAATTCAACCATCACGGATGCGGACGCTAGGGCTGTACTTTCGGTTCTTAACGACCGGATCCGCCATTTTGTGAACCTTGGCTACAAAGTGGAGCTTCCTTTTGGCTATGTGTATAACAAGGCGAACGGAACTGTCGCAAAATTAAACGACGGTTTTGTTCCCGGAAAAGGAAACCACAGGATAACAAGTGTCTTCAAGTTCAAGGATGACGCTTCTAGCGAAATGACAAAGGACGCTTCTTACAAACTTGCTGGAAGCGGATATGTGCAGCTTCCTGCAATCAAGGAAATTTCTTCTATTCTTCCAAACGGAACTGAGAGTGAAAATCTTGATTTTTATATGGGCGCAATACTTCGTATAAAAGGCAAGAATGTTTCCTTTGATGCGGCAGATGGGGCACAGGGGGTATTCCTTGTTTCATCGGATTCTGCCGAAACTCGTGTTTCAAACTACAACCGGATTGGCTCGAATGTCATTGAGGCCTATGTTCCTGCTGTTGCATCAGGCAGTTATGAAATAAAGCTCGTCACAAAACCAGGAACTGAGCGTTACGAAAAAACCGTGTATTCCACAGCTGTTAATGTAACTGCTTAACTTTTTCAGAGGGCTTCCTTTTTTGGGGAGTCCTCTGATTTGTAATGCAAAGAATTATTAAGGAGATTTTATTCTATGGACAAACAATATGAACGCAAAGTAAAAGAAAATAAGCCGGTTGTGGCAATCTTTTATGATTTTGATAAGCCACTTACGCCTGATGATATGCAAGTTCATTTTATTACAATGACAGGGATGTGGCCGAATGGCCTGCTCAAGTCGTTAATTCAAATGGAGGCCATTCAATAGGCCTATACAATCCTGCAACACAGAAAAAGGAAAAGGTCTATAAGATGATGCATGACAAGCGTATAAAATATTTTGTGCCTGCTGATTACAGTGAAGGTTCTGAGTTGGATGCGCTTGTAAAAGCAATCATTGACAGGACATATTATAATGAGCTTCTGGAAGAGATTCATTTCAAAAATAAGAAAGAGTATGAATTGGACGAGGCAAATTTTTCTGAGGAGCAAAAAATGAAGAAATCATTACTGCTCAATCTAGAGGAAAGCGGCAGCTTTAGAACAACACACACAGTTATAGCCGAGCTTCGAAAAGTCGATTCCTGGAGTCCTGATGAAATCGATTGGCTGATAGACATTGCTCTTTCTAATAGTCAGGTAAATCATATTTTGATTGATGATGATGTTGCTAGGTTTTACAGAGGAATTATAGGTGATGCAGGTGATGAAAAAGCTTTAAAACTAAAGAAGCTGTTATGTAAAAACTAGCTTTTTTATGCTACACTATCCCCATCCCCCAATACAAGGAGCCCTCACATGACTAAAGTCTACTGTTACGCCCCCTTCTGGTGACCGATGATGCGGTGTGCACTGGATTCAAAGAAGGGGAATGGAAAGATGCGCTCCTCAAAAATCCGTGATGGCTTTTTGTGCTGGTACAAATGGCCCGAAAAAATGTGACATTTGCCCCGTGTCAGCCCTGAAAAAATGCAACATTCTTCTTGTTTTAGCCCGGAAAAAGTGTTATTATCGGAAATATGGAACGTTTTGCCCTTGAAGAACTGAAAAAATGGAAGGAAAATCCAGACAGAAAGCCCCTTGTCCTTATGGGAGCGCGTCAGGTGGGAAAGACCTGGCTCATGCGGGAGTTTGGAAGACTCTTTTATAAAAATGTCGCCTATGTTTCCTTTTACAATAACAGTGCCATGAAAAATCTTTTTGAATCGGACTACGACATTAATCGGCTCATTTCCTACCTGAGCATCGAAGTCGGTTTTGCGATAGAAAAGGAAAACACCCTCATTATTCTTGACGAAATCCAGAACGCTCCCAAGGCCTTTGAATCCCTTAAATATTTTTGCGAAGAGGCTGGGGACTATCATATCATGGCGGCCGGTTCCCTTTTGGGAGTCGCCCTTCATCAGGGAGTTTCTTATCCCGTAGGCAAGGTTGACCTGCTGAATCTTTATCCCCTGAGTTTTAGGGAATATCTTTGCGCAGTGAGCGAAAAAGCGCTTTCGGATGCCCTTTTGTCAAAAGATTTTTCGCTGATAGACGGCTTTGCTGAAAAATACATTTACCACCTGAAGAATTATTATTATGTGGGCGGAATGCCGGAGGTCGTCAAAAACTTTGTCCTTCACGGGGACTATAACGAGGTTCGGCAAATTCAAAAAAACATTCTTGTCCAATACAAGGGTGATTTTGGAAAACACGCCGGAGCCAATGAGCTTCCCAGAATAAACATGGTGTGGGATTCAATTCCAATGCAGCTTGCCAGGGAAAACAGAAAATTCTTTTTCGGCAAGATGAAAAAAGGCGCGCGGAGCAGTGAATTTGAAGTAGCCATTCAGTGGCTCTTGGATTCCGGTCTTGTGCATAAAGTAAGTCGCGTGAATGAACCCCATGTTCCACTTTCCGCGTACAAGGATTTTTCTGCCTACAAACTCTTTGTGCTTGATGTAGGACTTTTGTGCGCCATGTCGGAGCTGGATGCAAAATCGATTATCGATGGAAACACTCTCTTTGTGGAATTTAAGGGCGCTCTTAGCGAGCAGTATGTCCAGCAGGAACTTGTCGCTTCGACCCCTTATACCGCCTATTATTACGGAAGCGAAAAAGCCACCTTCGAGCAGGATTTCCTCATTCAAAAAAATAACAGCATCGTACCCATCGAGGTAAAAGCCGAAACAAATGTCCGTTCCCAAAGTCTCAAAGCCTTTTACGAAAAATACAAGCCGAACCTCTCTGTTCGCTTTTCCCTTCTTCCATACAAGAGGCAGGACTGGATGGTGAACATTCCCCTGTATGCGGTGTGCTTGCTGTGAGTTTTGTGGTATAATAAGAATAGGTTTCAAATAAACATGAACATATTTGACATAATCCCATCAGATTTCTTTAATTGTCTCTCAGGAAACAGTAATAATCGTGTATATGCTGACTGTCTGGAATTAATACATATTCAGAATGACAAGGAAATTTCCGGGCGAATCGAACGTTCATATCTGCGAGATGTCCTGGCTGCTTTTTTATTGGAAAATCATCTTGATTTGTCAGGTGAAGACAGCATTGCAACGGCAGGAAATGATGAGGCGAATTTTGTTTTGCGAAAGTTCATTTCAGTTGGCTGGATTGAAGAGAATCAAGATGACACAACTTTTGAAAAGTTTATCGTAATGACAGATAACGGAATTGCTCTTGCTGAGTTTTTGCAAAAATTAAAAAATCCTGCAACGCCGGAATTTTCAAACTATATCCTCAATATTTATAACCGTTTTAATCTTGAATGTACAATCTAAGTGCAACACGAGTAGAAGTTACCTCGGAAAACCTCTATAATGAAGTTGCAAAACCAACAAAACGGAGGAATTCCATGGCAAGCTACAAGCATCTTACCATAGGGCAGCGGGAACGTCTATACCTTGCAAGGAACAAGGGAGAGAGCATGGACATGATTGCCGCAGGCCTGGGGGTCAGCAAGTCAACCGTATCCAGGGAACTCAAAAGGAACGGCGGACTGAAGGACTATTCCCCCCTCATCTGCACAGAAATCTTACGGGACGCGGAGGTCAGGATGCC
>DGTW01000009.1 GCA_002393835.1 Treponema sp. UBA4326 | reverse complement strand
TTTGGATTTGCCCGATTCAATAGAAGTCCGGAAGAAAGTTTTCCCAAAGCAGGAGCGGGAAGAAATGATTTCGGGCAGCGCTCTTGAAGACTCCTGGTGCGAAAGAGTTCTTTCTGAAATCAAAAAGACAAATTCAAAAGTGCTTTTTCTTGCCGAAGGGCTTTTCATGTACCTTACTTTCGAAGAAATCAAAAAAATGCTTTCCGTTATGAAAACAAATTTCCCGGGCGGAACTTTGATTGCCGAACAAAATAATCCCCTTATGGTCAAAAATCAGAAATACCACGACACGGTAAAAAACACGAAGGCCGTCTTTAAAAGCGGAACCTGGAGCGGACAGAAAATTGCTGATTTGTGCGAAGAAATCCGTTTTGTTGAAGAACACAGCTTTAATGAGGAGATGAAAAAGCACTCTTTTCGTGGCTGGCTTTTTGCAAAACTGCTTCCAAAGATGAATGACCGCTGGGCTGTTTTTGAGTTTTAGTGATTCGGCCGCCGGTAGGGGAATCAAGAGGAGGAAAGTGTGAAAGTCAAAAAAATCAACGATTGGTTTGAAAAGTTCGGCCGCTTTGAAGTAAAGCACCGCTGGGCTTTTCTTATCTGCCTGATATTTATTTCTGTCTTCGGAAGTATGGGCTTGAGCCGACTTACCCTGGACAACGGCGAGGAAGACTGGTTTGACGACTGGGAGACCACGAAGAAAAATCAGGACCATTTTGAAGACATTTTCGGCTCAACGGACAGTCTTCTTGTCCACATTAAGGCGGAGGATGTTTTTGATCCGGAAGTGCTCACCATGATTGACGGACTGGGCGACGACCTTTTGAGGAATGTTCCTTATGCACAAAGCATAACCTCGCTTATGGAACTTTCCCTTCCAATCGGCACGGAAGAAGGCTTTGAAGTTACCAGCCCCTTTAAGGACGGGGTTCCTGAGGACGCTGCAGAGCTTGCAGAGAAAAAGGCCTTTATCTTAAGCCGACAGTCTCTCGTGAACACCCTTGTGAGTGCCGACGCAACGGAAACCTGGCTTATCGTGAACTTAGAGCAGTATTCAGAAAACCTTACCGAGGCCATGGAAAAAATCGCCCCTCCTGCAATGAAGGTTTTCAGCGACCCCAAATATAAATCAGACAAATGGGCAATACGGCCGGCCGGAATGAGCTACACCGAATACGAGGAAGAAGCGGTTACCATGAATCAGCTTGTCACGCGAATCTTCACAGGCTTTATCGTCATGCTGGTCTGTCTTACGGTTTTTATCCGTTCGCTACGAGGTATTGTCGTGCCGTCAATTTCCACTGTGGGTGCCCTCACCACGACCCTGGGCTTTTCAGGCTGGCTTGGCATAAAAGGCAACAACTCAATGCTCATGATTACCGTGCTGCTTTCCATGGCGCTGGCGGTGGGCTATTCAGTTCACTACATCAACAGCTTCAAAATGCATTTTAGGAAGACTGGAAAGAGAAAAGAGTCTATCGTCCTGAGCGTGCGTGATTCCGGTTGGGCACTTTTCTTTACGGTGATTACAACAATGGCGGGAATGCTTTCTTTCCTAGCGGCGGGAATAAGACCTATGCGCTGGGTGGGAGGCATTACGGCGGCGGCAGTATTTGCGGTTTTTGCCTACATCATCATTCTTCTTCCGGTGCTCTACAGTTTTGGAAAGGACAAAGAGCCTGATTCAACATTCGTAAATACAGAAGGAGCCACAAAAGCGGATTTGCGGGTTGAAGCAATGGGAAAGGCAATCCTCAACAAAAAGTGGATTACAGTTATTGCCACCGTCCTTGTCATGGCGGCCATGATTCCGGGCATTTTTAAAATCAAGGTTAACATGAATTATTCTGACATGATGGGAGAGCGAACGCCCTACATCAAACGCCTTCTTGAAATTACAAGAAGCCAGCTTGGAAGCCAGTATGACTACGAAGTTTTGATTGAATATGCCGAGGAAGATGCCATAAAAAATCCCCGGGTGCTCAAAAACATGGACATTCTTGCCCAGAGAATCGGAACTTTGAGCCAGACGAAAGTCTCAAACGGAAAGCCCCGGGTTTCTTCGGTGACAAAAATCGTAAAAGAGATGAACCGCACCTTAAACGAAGACCGGGAAGACGCATACATCATCCCTGACGACAAGGATTTAGTGACCCAGATTATGTTCCTTTACGAGATTTCAGGCGGTACGGATTTATACGACTACATCAGCAATGACTTTCGCGCGGCTTACCTTAAAGTGGAACTTTCGGGCTACGACGGAGAAGAAATCGTCAAAAATCTTGCAGATGTCAAAAAATGGGTGGCAGAGCTTTTTCCGGATGCAGAAAATGCAGGCGTCGTGGGGGAAGTCGTCCAGTATGCCCAGATGAACAGAAAGCTGGTGCGAGGCTCAATCAAGTCAATCGGAACATCCCTGGTTATAATCCTTCTCCTCCTTGTCCTTGCATTCACTTCCATTCGCACGGGCTTTATCGCCATGATTCCGAACGTAGTGCCAATCGTGCTGATTGGCGGAATCATGGGCTATGCTCATGTAAACCTGGACATGATAACGGCAATGATTATGCCCATGATTCTTGGAATTGCCGTTGACGACACCATTCACTTTACAAACCACATAAAATATCACTTTGAGCTTAGCGGAAACTACCGCAGCGCAATAGAAAATTCATACCGGGAGATTGGGAAAACCATGATCATGACCACAGTAATCCTCTGCGCCATGTTCGCCATTTTCCTTACCAGCACCATGAACGTTCTTGTGAACATCGGCTGGCTTTCGGTAGTGGGCCTGGGAAGCGCACTGATAGCCGACTATACCATTACGCCAGTGTTGCTTTATATTGCTCAACCATTTTTTATGGAGAAAGCGGGCGTTGCGGGTAGGGAGCCGGTCGCCTTTGGCGAAGAAACTCGTGAGACGAGTTTCTAGGCGAGTCTCGTTCGGAGCTATGCTTCGAGCGCGGAAGGGAGCCGGTCGCCGACAGGCGAAGAAACTTGTGAGACAAGTTTCTAGGCGAGTCTCGTTCGAAGCTGTGCTTCGAGCGCGGAAGGGAGCCGGCGTTGTAAACGAGTTTGCGAGGCAAACATCGCAGGCGGCGTCTGAGCCCGCAGAGAGGGTAGGACGCAACGAAGTGCGGC
>DGTW01000210.1 GCA_002393835.1 Treponema sp. UBA4326 | reverse complement strand
AACTTTCAGTTTTCAGTTTTCAGTTTTCAATTAAATCCATATTTATGAAAAAAAACATTAAAAAACTGCTCTTTTCTTTTGTAATCAGTTTATTTCTCTTAAAAGTTCATGCCGATAACTGGACGCTCGGCGTAATGGAATTTTCTTTTAAGCAGACTCAAAAAAGGGCGGCAAGCTCTGTCCAGGCGGCTCAGGTTTTGCCCCAGCTGATTATCGAGCAGTTTTCAAATGACAATATAAGGACTATTCCTCAGAAAGAAAGCCTTGACCGAAAGCTCAAGGAATTGCAGACGGCCCGGCTGTCACTTTTCCTTCAGCTTTCAAAAGAATACAAGACCCGGGATTCCTTGGTGCTCACCACAATAAAGCCAAAAAAACTTGAGAAAGACATAAAGACCCAGATGAAAAAAATCCGGGATATAGAGATTCAGATTGACGAAAACCTGGAGAAGGTAAAAAAAACGATTGATGAATTCGCACCGAAAATCGCCAGGGATGAAGCAATCGCTCAGGGAAAGAATGTTGATGATGAGAAGAAAAAAGGCATTGGTTTTCCCTTTCTCCTTCCTTTTTCTTTTTTCAGGGAGGACGAAGAAAATAAAATCATAACTGAAAATGTCGTCCTCTACAAAAATGACTCGACCGCTCTTTTTAAGCCTTCTGAAAAATCCTTGGAAGCGGGCTTTACTTCCTGGGATTTTGAGCAGGAAATCACAGCTGCGAAAATAAACGGCCTCATCACCGGGGAAATTACCTGCTACGGCGATTACTGCTCGGTATCGACAAATCTCAGGGTTTATCCAGGCGGGCAAGTTCTCGGAAGCGTAACTGAGGTAGGCCTTCTTTCTGACCTTATGCCCCTTGCGAATTCCATTGCCCGTAATCTTGACGCTAAAATTGCGAATGCGCTTCCTGTTCTCCTTGAATTTGAAATTGAGCCGAAGGAATTCGCCCCTGATGCTAAAATCATGATTGACGGAATTGTTTTTTCAATTCGTGACAGTGACGGAAGAATTGACAACAAGACCGTTGAGGATGCCGGCATACACCATGTAACGATTGAAATACCAGGATTTGAGAGCCTTTCTTTCACCTATTCATTTTCCGGGGACAATCGTTTTTTAATTCACGCAAACCTTGTCCCGAAAGTTTCTGGTATAGCAGGCATCAGACTAAAGAAATACCGAGACGGACTTTTTCATACTTATGGCTTGAATCAGTCTCCCGTAACGATAGATAAGCCCTGGGCAAATCTTGAAGTGAACGGAAAATCTGTCCTGGGTGTCTTTACGGTGCCAAAAGCCAGTGAAGACGATTCGAATTCCAGCAACATTGCTTTTTTCCGCATTCCTGAGGACTCAGCCTTTGACGGTGCCATGCTTTTTGTCAATGCAAAGCCTTTTGACCGCCAGGCCAACATCGACAAAAGGCGACGCTGGATGTATACTGCATATACGGCCCTCATCTGTTCCCTGCCTTTTACATTCTATTACATGGGTGAATTCAGGACTGAAAATACGGCCTACGCTCAGGGAAGGGGCGATTTGTCTCATCTAAAAGATTTGCAGACCCGCTCTAATGTATGCCTGGGCATAACTGCTGCCCTCGGGGCATGGACTGTAGTGGAACTGGTACGCTATCTATGGGCTGCTGACCGAGTTCTCCCTGCAAAGGCTAAGCTCGATAAAAAAGCGATGAAAGAAAATATAGTCTTTGAGCAGGCAGAGACGGAAGTAAAGGAAGACTCTCCGGAAGCGGAGGCCAAAGATGAATCCAAAACTGAAGAAAAATCTGAAAAAAACTTATAGAAAAATGGAGAAAACATGAAAATTTCGTTTGCACAAGCTTTTAAGAATCTTTTTACTTCCAGAAAAATTGACGAAGAATTTTTTGAAAACCTCACGGATGCCCTTGTGGAAGGTGATATGGGGGCAAAACTTGCCTATGAGATTTGTGACCAGCTTGAAAAAATTTGCCGGGAAAAGAAAATAAGCGATGAATCTGAGATAAAGAATGAACTGAAGAAGCTCCTTTCTTCCATGGTCAGGGCCTGCGAATTCACTCCAGAAAAAGGAAAGGTGAATATTTATATGATGCTGGGCGTAAATGGAGTCGGAAAGACTACTTCAGCTGCCAAAATCGCCAGGCTTTACAAGGAAAGGGGTGAGCGAGTAATTATGGCCGCAAGCGATACTTTCCGTGCCGCAGCCGAAGAGCAGCTTGAGATGCACGGAGAGAGGCTTGGAATCAGGGTAATTTCTCATCAGCACGGAAGCGATCCCAGCGCAGTTGTTTTTGATGCGGCCGAATCATGCAGAGCTAACGGCGGCGGACTAATCATAGCTGATACGGCCGGTCGTCTTCATAACAAAGAAAATCTCGTGCGTGAATTGCAAAAAATCGACAGAATTGCCGCCCAAAAGGCCGACAAGGGCTGCTTCAAGAAAATACTCGTGATTGACGGAACCACGGGACAGAACGCCTTGCGTCAGGCCGAAGTCTTCTCTGAGAGTGTCGGCGTGGACGCAATCGTAATCACAAAATATGATTCTACGGCCAGAGGCGGCTGTGTCTTCACGATTGGAAAGGAGCTTTCTCTGCCAGTTCTCTTTGTTTGCACGGGTGAAAAATACGAGGATATCAGGCCTTTCGAGCCTGAAAAATATATCGAGGAATTTATCGGGAACTGAAAAATAAAAAATGGAAAGTGATAAAATCATGTATGGAAGAATGAAATGAGAAGGCTTTCTTTTTTCATTCTTCGGCTTTCAGTTTTTATCTTTTTTTTCTCTTTTGCCGGAACGGGCCGTCTTTTTGCGGCTGATTTGTCTTCCAATGAGGAAAATGCACTTTACTATCTTCGTCAGCTTTTTTTTGAGACCAGCCGGCTAGAAATTTGCGGAATTTCTCCCATGCCAGAGGCTGTTTCCCTTTCTAAGACCTTAAAATTTTCCCTTCCGCTCATGGCAGGGAAAAAAGTTTTGTCCTCAATCAAGGATACGGTCTATCGATGCGAGTATTTTTTCCCGGAGAAAAGGGGCATAATTGACTCCACCTTTTCCAGGGACAGCCTTTATTCAGTCTCGGATTCTGTAGTGGGGAATAGCCCTTCATTCGACTGGATTGACCTGCTTTTAAAGACTCTTGAGGCACCAGATTCTCCTCCAAAAAATGACGAGATTTTTGACATCAATGACGGAAGCAAAATCCTTGAGATGCTGGAAGGAAGTGACGACAGGGGCATTGACTCTGCCGACGAGAAAAAAGGCGATGAAGAGCTTCCCAAAGAATATACTTACACAAAAAATGACGGCTCTCTCAGGCGTTTTGCCTATGACGGAGAGCAGTTCAGCGTATGGACAGAGGGTGACAATACCGTGCTGGTGAATTCCTACGGTGACAAGATTGTGCGAAAATATTTTGATTCCCTTTTCAGGCTGTCAAAGACTGAGCGTTTTAAGGGAGCTTCCCTTGCAAAAAAAATGAGCCTCGAAAATGAGATAAAATATGAGTATTCGCCTGATTCTGCAAGTCCAGAAAAATCCGTTGAGGAGCAATTTTCAGAGAAAAAGAGGTTTGAGAACCACTATGACCAGAGCGGGCGGCTTCTTTCCAGCCTGGAAAGTCATTATGAGGACAGGGAGATAAAGCAAAAGGGTAAGAAAAAACAGGATGCAGTTGAAAAAGAGACCCTTCTTCTGAACGACAAGAAAACTTCCCGTCTTTTTGACTATGAGGGGCGTATCATAGAAGAAGAAACCATAACCTGGAATTACAAAAAACTGCTTTCCGGCCGTTATTCCACCAGCCAGACAAGCCGAAAAAACATTTATGATTACAGTGCTGTCACCCCGGAAAACAAGATGCCTCCGGATTTGAAATTTTATGAGGACGGGGAGCTTCATTTGGAGAGAAAGTATGCGTCTTCGGATACTTATTCGGAAAAACTTTATTTTGATGGAGGTTTTTCTGTTGAGCTTTTGTATGATGGCGGC
Source organism: Treponema sp. UBA4326 (assembly GCA_002393835.1). GTDB lineage: Bacteria > Spirochaetota > Spirochaetia > Treponematales > Treponemataceae > Treponema_D. Next base: position 9,897 of record DGTW01000210.1, on the reverse strand, counting down.
GTTAAAAAAACAGAGATAATTTATCTTGACGGAAGTGAAAAAAGGAGGAGAGATTTTGACTATTAAGGATTTTTTTCTGTCTTCATTTCTTTCCCTGAAGTCCTCGGTTTCCTGGATTCTTTTTGTTTCCAGACGATTTGCCAAAGTTGACAGAAAAGGCTCTTCTGCGGTAACGACTACGCTTGCATCAGCTGGAATTTGCTTCGGAGTTATGACTCTTATTTGCGTAATCAGCGTGATGAACGGATTTCAGCATAGTTTTATCGATGTAATCATGGAAGTATCTTCTTATCATATTCGCGTTGAGGGGGAAAATCCAGAATTTGAGTCTTTTTGCCTGTCCGAGAAGACTGTCCGCTCTGTGACCCCCTTTTATGAAGCTCAGTCCCTTATGCTGGGAAAAAACGGCAAGGAAGCCGCCGCCATGATAAAGGCCGTCCCGCCAAATGTCCGGGAGGAGGATTCTGGCTTTAAAAAGCAGCTTCAGATGATTGCGGGGCATTTTGACCTTTCTTCGCCTGACTCTATTGTTCTTGGCTCAGAGCTGGCCAGAAAGTGCGGGGCCAGGGTGGGGCATACGATAAACCTTTACGCCCTCTCAGGCGGCAATGATGTGGATTTGTTTTCCGGGGAAAGACTTTTCACTGTTACGGGAATCTTTCACACAGGCTATGCGGACATAAACGCCTCTTTTGCCTTTATCCAGCTTGACGACGGAAAAAAATACTTCGGCAGGGAGGCGAGGCTTATCTACGGAATCAAGCTCTTCGATGAAAAAGCTGATGGCCGGGAAATATCAAGGATTAGGCAGAAATTCCCAAGTCTTGAATGTGAATCATGGAAAAGCTATAACCGCTCTTTTTTCGGGGCTTTGCAGGTTGAGAAGAACATGCTTATGGTCATGGTCTTTCTGATTTTTGTGGTCGTGGCAATCAACATATTCAACGGCATGAGACGAATGGTTTACGAGAGGCGGGAGGAAATTTCGGTTCTTTCGGCTTTCGGCGGACGAAAAGCCTCAATTCAGTCAATTTTTGTCATGCAGGGCTTTTTGACAGGACTTTCAGGCTCCATACCCGGGGTGATTCTCGGACTTTTTCTTTCGGTCAACATGGAGACGGTCTTTATGTTGCTTTCAAAAATTTCTTATTATGCCAGCCTCTTCGCAATGATGCTGGTGAGTCCTGAAAACGGAGATTTGCTGAGGGAAAATCCCATGTTCATGCTTTATGCCAGCATTCCACCAAAAATTTTTTTGAATGAGGTTCTTGTGATTGCCTTGTTCGGAATACTTTCTTCCCTGCTTGCTTCATTCCTTGCCAGCCGGGGGGTACTGAAAATGACTGTGGTTGAGGTGATGAGAGATGAGTGAGATAATTGTTTCTGTAAAAAATCTTGAGAAGACATACAAAACTGAGGGCGAGACTTTGACAATCTTAAAGGATTTGACCCTTGAGATCGAGAAGGGCAGAAAAGTCACCATTGTGGGAGAAAGCGGCAGTGGAAAAAGCACTTTTCTCAATATAATCGGCGGTCTTGACAATGCCAGCGGCGGAATCGTCAGGTGCGGCCCCTACGAACTTTCCTGTCTGGATGAAAAAAAACTGTCTGAGTACAGGACTCATTTTCTTGGCCTTATTTTTCAGTTCCATTATCTTTTAAAAGATTTTACGGCTCTTGAAAATGTTTTCCTTCCGAGCCTTATGGCTGGCTCTTCTAAAAAAGAGGCCGCAGAAAAGGCAAAAGAGCTTTTGCACGATGTGGGGCTTGATAATCGTTTTGACCATCTTCCTGGTCAGCTTTCGGGAGGAGAAAGGCAGAGGGTTGCCGTTGCCCGTTCTCTTATGAACGATCCCCAGCTTATTCTTGCTGACGAGCCGACTGGAAACCTTGATCCGGCCAATGCCTCAATGATTGGCGAGCTTTTGTTTTCAGTCGTGGATAAATACAAAAAGACGCTTCTTCTCGTTACACATGACATGAATCTTGCAAAAAAAGGCGACCTTTGCTATTCAATCAAAAACGGGCGTCTGGAATGCAGGGAGTTCTAGCATGACTGTCTCTTCTTCCTTTCTCTTTGCTTATAGGCTTCTCTTCCCCCGCACCGGCAAAAAATCAAATGCAAGGAGAAGTTTGTTTGGAGCACTGGCCTGCATTGGCATCAGTCTTGTTCCCCTTGTTATGGTCCTTTCGGTCTCAAACGGAATGATTAAGGGAATTACGGACCGCATGATTGGCCTTTCATCATCTCATTTGCAGCTCATTTTATATCAGAATTCTGAATACTCAAAAGACCTAAATGCTATAAAAGGCCTGGCTGATTCTGTCAGACTGTATGACGGAAGCGTTACGAATGTATACCCGGAGCTTCAGGGAATCGGACTTGCCTCATCATCAAGGGGCAGGTTTGGAGCCTCAATCCGTGCCGTTGTCAGCGATATTTTTGAGACAAACCTTTCATACAAAAATCTATTTGAAATCATTGACGGCTCTTGTGATCTTAGCGGAAGAAATTCCTGCCTTCTTGGAAAAAAACTTGCCGAAGATTTGGGAGTCAAGGCCGGAAACACCATACGACTCATTACGACCAAGGAAAATTCTTCAGGAAAGACAATGCCAAAAATAACTTCCCTTAAAGTGAAGGGAATTCTTTCCTCTGGCTATCAGGAGCTGGATTCCCTTTGGCTTTTTTTGTCGCTTGAAAACGGCTATTCGATTCTTTCTCCATCGTCAGCGACGGCTTTGCTGGGTATAGAGACCGCAGACCCTTTTTCATTGGAACTGGAAAAGACTTTCCGCTCGCTAAGCCCCCTTCTTTCCACAGCAGGCCGCTTATATCGCTGGAATGATTTGAATTCAGCCCAATATGAGAATTTTGCCTCTACTCAGATTATGCTTCTTTTCATTATGATGCTTATAGTTCTCGTGGCTTCAGTTAATATTTCAAGCGCTCTCGTAATGCTTGTGATGGAGCGAAAAAAGGAAATAGCTATACTGAAAAGTCTTGGGGCCTCTTCAAACGGAATTGCCCTTTCCTTCATTATAACTGGCAGTGTGACCGGCTTCTTTGGGGTGCTTTTGGGGCTTCCTCTTGGAATCTTTTCTTCTGTAAAATTCAGTGCGATAATGAACGGAATTGAAAACCTGGTCAATCTTTTCGGAAAATTTTTCTTTTTTTTGGGCGGAGGAAAGGTGGCTGACTATGAGCGCATTTATCTCCTTGATCCCCAGTTCTATCTTCAGAATATTCCCCTTGCCATTCCTCTTCCTCAGGTTCTTGTAATTGCCCTGGGAACCATACTTCTTTCCATGATAGTGAGCCTTGTTCCCGCAATAAAAGCCGGAAAAGAAAAACCAATCGAAACATTGAGAAAAATTTGACGCTGGATTATAATTATTAGTATCTTTATTAGAAATAAATTTTATAGGAAGATTATGCTCTGCGATTTATGCGGTGAAAATGAGGCTGTTCTTTACATCGAACAGTCCAATGCCAACTCAAAAAGAAAACTCAATCTTTGCGTGGAATGTGCCCGGGCAAACGGTGTTTCTCCAGATTCCAAGACAATCGGCCGTTCTCTTGCCATGCTTTTCGATTCGCTTTTAGGAAAAAACAAAATACAGCCCAAAAAGGAAGACAATCGCGTCTGTCCTGTCTGCGGGAGCAGCGTAAGGGAAATAACCATGCTGAGGCAGGCAGGCTGTCCTGAGTGCTATTCAGTCTTTAAAAACGAGGCCATAGAATCATTCAAGAAAATCTCCGTAATCCCGCCTTACAAGGGAAGCCTGCCAAAAAGGCTCAAGAATTTTCGCTCTGTCCTCACAGATAGAATCATCATTCAGGCTAAGCTTGAAGAGTCATTAAAGCGGGAAGATTACGAGCGGGCAGCTCTTTACCGGGACTATCTCAAGGCACTTGAAAAATCTCCAGTTGCGGGCGGAGAGTCTTAATGGCAGAAAGCGAAACAAATCTCTCAAGCGACGCCTGGTACGCCTTTGACGGCCCTGACAACGATGTCGTCCTTTCAACCCGGGTTCGCCTTGCCCGAAACCTGGCAAATTTTCCTTTTCCTGAAAAATTCAAGGATGATGATGCTTTCCGTGTTCAGACCCTTGTTTTTGACTCATTCTCCCATTGTCAGGAGCCCGATAAATATCAGGGGGTGGTGGCAAGCGAGCTTGATGAACTTGGTGCCCTTATTCTGGAAGAAAGAGGGGTGCTGGAGTCAGGGACTGCGAAAAGCAAGGGTAGCGGAATCATTGTCCGTACGGACGGCAAGGTTTCCTGCACGATAAATACAAGGGATCATGTACGCCTTGCCTCCTTTGTGCCCGGTCTTGACGGAAACGGCGCCTTCACTCTCTGTGCTAAAATCGACGATGAATTGCAGAATACGATGCAGTTTGCCGCCGACTATGATTTTGGTTATCTCACTTCTTCGATGAATGACTGCGGAAGCGGCATGAAAGTCTCTTGCAGAGTACATTTGCCGTCGCTTTCTTTTTCGGGCCGGTTATTGGATTTGTTCAGTTCCCTTAATCAGAAAGAAATCATCGTAAGCGACTGTTTCGGAGCCGGAAGCCTTCCTTCATCTGCTTTGGGCTTTTACTATCAGATTTCTACAAAAACGGCAGGAAACGGTACTGAGCTTGACCAGATTGCAAGCCTCGTTTCTTCAGTAAAATATCTGGTTGAAAACGAAAGGCGGGAGAGGAGCGTGGTTTTACGCACAAGGCAGACTGAGCTTCGTAACCGCATTTATTCTTCCTACGCAAGGATAAAATATGCTTCCCTTATAAATGAGCGTGATGCGATTGAAATTATCTCTGACATAAAATGGGGAAAGAACCTGGGCTTTTTCTCAGGAATTGAAGACTCTGAGCTTTGTGCCCTTTTGTACCGGGTGCAGAAAGGGCATCTTCAGTTCGTGCTTAAAAACCGTAAATTCAATTTCCCTGTTGATATAGCTGAAAACAAGTCTCTCAAAACGGACTATCTCAGGGCACTCATTCTCCAGGAAGCCTTTGAAAATATCAAACTGAATTAAAATAGAATTTTCTATGAAAAAAAATCTTTTTTTTGTTTTCTATTTTCTTGTTTTTTCCGCAGCATCTTTTGCTTCAATTCGAGTTACAGCAAAAAACTGTCCTGGACCAAATGACTTGCCAAATTTTCTTTTAAAAGCTGCTTCTGAAGCTGACAAAACTTTGATTATTGATGGCAGCGATGGAATTTTTAAATCCGAAATGCTTTATTTTGCTGGCGATGAAATAAATATCATTGGTGAAAATAATGCCGTAATTGATTTTAGTCCCACCATGTTCATCGATGAAAATCTCCTGGCTGAAATCAGAAAATTTATGATTGAAAACAATAAATGGATGATTAAGGATTACAGCAGCGAGCTTGATAAAAAAATGGAAGCTTCTGCCGGAATTTATCTTTTGAAGGCAAAAAAAGGCTCAATAAAAAATCTAAAAGTGATGAAGGCTCAGTTTGCAGGAATCTGTCTGAGTCTTTGTGAAAATATAGTGCTTGAAAATATAGAATCCTGTTACAACCATTATCAGGGATTCAGACTTGTCGGAAAAATCGGAAGCAAAAAAACTGTCTATACAAGAAACATAAGAATCAGGAATTGTTATTCTCATGGAAATTATGATGATTTTACTTTGGGCGAAGAAGGAGACGGATTTTTTATTGCACAGGGAGCAAAAGATATTATTCTGGAAGACTGTGTAGCTGACTGTAATTCTGATGATGGATTTGATACCTGCAATGCTTTAGGTAATATTGTTTTTAAGCGGTGTGCTGCAAGATATAACGGTTTCAGTGAAGAAATGGTACTTTCTGGTAAAGCTGATAATATTTTAACTAATTCAAAATGTCAGAGAGCGAATAACAAGGAAAAAGGTGCCCTTGACTTAAGATGTGATGGTGGTGGTTTTGGAAGCCCTTTCTGGGGAACGACTTTTGCGCCGAAAGTTTTGTCTGGTCAGGCATTGATAAAGCCACAGGATTTTCTGGAACCGGTTTCATTTTATGAATGTTGTGCAATCAATAATTATGGCGATGGATTTACAAGACGGTCGGCGCCAAATCCTGTTTATATCGAAAATTGTTATTCGGTTGGGAATGGTATGGATAGTTATAGATTGAAATGCAGCAAAGATGTGACTGAAAAATTCCTTGGTTATGGAATTAAACTGGAAAATACTGTAAAAAATTCTTTTCAGAGACGCAGTTCTTTCGGGAATGATTTTGATAAAGGCTCTGGAATAGCAGAAATTGATGATTCAAAAATAAGTATAAAAACTACAAAGAAAACACCAAAGGAAATTATGAAAGAACTGCAGGTTTCTTTTCCTTTCAAGTCTGCTGTGAACGAATATATAGAAGCTAAGAGATAAGGCCGCAGAGATTTTTCGCTTGCCGTTTTTGAAAAAAAATCTTATCTTTATTATATATGAAAGGTCTTTCTCAAAAAGCACAGCGACTTCTTACCGATTATGCCCAGAATGAAGGGCGGAACAGCGGATTAGGCGAGCTTTTGCCTGAGCATGTGATTCTTGCCATGCTTAAATCTGCCGACAGCATGGGCTTCTCTGCCCTCAAATCTTTGAACATAAATATTCTCTCTTTCCAGCTTCTTTTGGAGCAGTTTCTTTCAGGAATTCAGCGGGTGGTCAATCCGCCCAGCTTTTCGGCTCTTCCGCCAAGCAGGCGTTTACGAACCCTTCTTGATGTGTCTGTGATTGAGTCTCGTTCTCTCAGAAGCGAATATGTGGGAACTGAGCATCTTCTTCTTGCCGCAATCCGTGAGGAAAACTCTGCTTGCTACCGTTTTTTTGAGAGGGCTTCGATTCAGCTTGAGACCGTGCGAAATGTAATCCGTGACTTGACCAGCGAGAACGGTGGTGAGGAAGCAAACGGCGAAAAAGGCGAGGCTGAATTTGCTAATGCCCGCAATAATGAGAATCCAAATCAGAAAAAAAAGTCCTTCCTCGCAGAATTCAGCCGAGATTTGACGGATTTGGCAAAAAAAGGCGAGCTTGATCCAGTAATCGGCCGCTCAAAAGAAATTGATCGGGTGATTCAGATTTTAAGCCGAAGGACTAAGAACAATCCGATTCTGGTAGGAGAGCCTGGTGTTGGAAAAACTTCTGTTGCAGAGGGCCTGGCCCAGCGAGTTGCCAGCGGACAGGTACCCTACAATTTATTACAAAAGCGGGTCCTGCTCCTTGACATTACGGCTATGGTCGCAGGAACGAAATATCGTGGTGATTTTGAAGAGCGCATGAAGCGCATGATGAAGGAAGTCAAGGAATCTGGCGACATCATTCTTTTTATCGATGAGATGCACATGATTATCGGAGCAGGAAGCCCGGATGGTACAATGGATGCAAGCAATATTTTAAAGCCGGCTCTTTCCCGCGGGGAACTTCAGCTTGTTGGAGCCACTACTTTTAAGGAATACCGTAAGCACATCGAAAAAGATTCAGCATTGGCCCGTCGTTTTCAGCTTGTAAAAATCGAGGAGCCTTCAACTGAGGAGACGATTCAAATTCTTGAAGGCTTAAAGCCAAAATATGAGGAATTCCACAATGTCACTTACGATGAAGGCTCAATCGAGGCAATCGTCAAGCTTTCATCCCGCTACATTCCCGAAAAATACCAGCCGGATAAGGCTATCGACCTTATGGACGAGGCAGGAAGCGCAAAAAAAATCACTTCTGAGTCTAGACCGACCGAGCTTGCCGAGCTTGAAAAGTCAATCGAAGACTTGAGCCACGAAAAAGAAGCCCTCGTTGAGAATCAGGATTACGAGCGTGCTGCTCAGATTCGTGACAAGGTGCGTGACTTAAAGCAAAAACTGGATGACTTCAACAATTATTGGAAGAATAATGCCGTCACTGTGCGAAAGCATGTGGGCGTGGCAGACATAGCAAAAATCATCTCTGAAATGACAGGAATTCCTGCAACCCAGCTGGATTCTGCTGAAAGCGGCCGTCTTTTGGACATGGAAAAAGAAATCCACAAGGATGTTATCGGTCAGGATGAGGCGGTAAAGTACCTTTCAAGCGCAATCCGCCGAAGCCGGGCAGGGGTTTCTTCTCCAAACAGACCGCTTGGCTCCTTTATTTTCCTCGGCCCCACTGGCGTTGGAAAAACCCAGCTTGCTAAGGCAATGGCAAAATTTCTTTTCGGAACTGAAGAAGCCCTTATCCGAATTGATATGTCAGACTTTATGGAAAAGCACACTTCAAGCCGACTTGTAGGCTCGGCTCCAGGCTATGTGGGCTACGAAGAGGGTGGTATGCTCACCAACAAAGTTTTGCAGAAGCCGTATTCCGTGGTTCTTTTTGACGAAATAGAAAAGGCTCACAATGAGGTCTTTAATCTCCTCTTGCAGATTCTCGAAGAGGGCGAGCTGAGTGATAACCTCGGTCACACAGTCAATTTCCGAAATACCGTCATCATCATGACCAGTAACGCGGGGGCACGCAGCATCACCGCAGACAAAAAGCTGGGCTTTGCCCAGCTGGACGACGGATTCTTGCCGCCCGCTGAAATCAAGGCCAACGCCATGGAAGAACTCAAACGAATCATGGCACCTGAGCTTATCAACCGAATCGATGACATCGTGGTCTTCAATCCATTGAAGCGCGACGAAATTTCAAAAATCCTTGACATCCAGATTGCAGAGCTTGAAAATCGCCTCTCAGAAAAGAACATTCATCTTTCAATAAAGCCAAAAGCCCGCGACTATCTGCTTGATCACGGCTATGAGCCAAGCATGGGAGCACGCCCGATGCGCCGCCTGATTCAAAATGAAATCGAAGACCAGCTTGCAAACCTGATTCTGGGCGGGAAAGTGGGCGAGAGCGGGGAAGTCGAAGTAACTTTTGAGAAAGAAAAGCTCCTTGTGAAGGCTGCTAAGGAAAAGAAAGTGAAGGCAACACAGATTTTGGACTGAGCTTTTGGGGTAAAATATTCCCTCGCTATGAGCTGAGCCTAAGCTGTAAACCAGTCTTCTACCCGCAAAAATGACTTTTCTCGTAGTGGCACTGGCCTGTATTTAGCTTTTTATAAAATTAAGCCCACGGGTCTTTTGAATAATCCGGGCATTCTCTTGATGGCGTGAAATCAAAACCTGAATCATCAAGCACATCTGCATATTCCTTTCGTAATTTTGAGAGCCAGTCTATTTCTTTGGAAGATTTGCTTTCATATTCCGCATAGCTGATGATTACAGCAACCGGCTTATCATATCGCGTTATAGCTACGACTTCGCCTTCTTCTGCGCTTTTGACAAGATCCGAAAGATTATTGCGTGCTTTGTTAATGGATATATTGCGCATGACGGCCTCCTTTTGGGAAAAGTTTCGTGATTAGATGTAGTGTATCATGAAAACTGAGTATAGTTAACCTTAAAAATGATGGATAGAATATAATACTCGATGAAGGTGCCTCTGTTCCTTAAGTTTGTAATTTGCTCTATTTTAAAATTTTATCTATGGCTTTTGAAATATCGTCATATAAATCCGAATCTATTTTGAATATATTTACATAAAAGTTGACTAAAATACTATATCGCTGTATATTGTAAAAAAGCGGGGACACTAAGCAACTGAGCGACCGCCTCCGTTAAACTATTTCGAATAGCTCGCCGAAGTCGTCACACTTAAGGGCGGGCTTTTTTTTGCTCTAAATCCTATATACCTATGTTTTTTTCGTGTATGGTTTTACGGGGGCGTTACGGGGTAGGGAGCCGGTCGCGATAGCGAACAAACTCACGAGGTGAGTTTGTAGGCGACTTTAGGCGAAGGCTGTGCCTGAGCCGTACCCCTTAGGTGAAGGGGGTGTGGGTGAAAGCAAAGCTTGAACCCCAGGGG
>DGTW01000298.1 GCA_002393835.1 Treponema sp. UBA4326 | reverse complement strand
AAATTATGGCAAATAAACTTCATTTTGAGACATTGCAGCTTCATGTAGGACAGGAGCAGGCAGACCCGACGACAGATTCTCGTGCGGTTCCGATTTATCAGACAACTTCTTATGTCTTCCACAATTCAAAACATGCGGCTGACCGTTTTGGACTGGCTGACGCTGGAAACATTTACGGACGCTTGACCAACTCAACTCAGGATGTACTTGAAAAACGAGTTGCGGCTCTTGAGGGCGGCGTTGCGGCTCTGGCAGTGGCTTCTGGAGCGGCTGCTATTACTTACACGATTGAGGCTTTGGCCCAGGCCGGAGACCATATCGTGGCTCAGAAGACAATTTACGGCGGAACTTACAATCTTCTTGCTCACACTTTGAAGGATTTTGGAATCGAGACAAGTTTTGTTGACGCTCACAATCTGGCTGAGCTTGAGGGGGCAATCAAAGAGAACACAAAGGCCATTTACCTTGAAACTCTTGGAAATCCTAATTCTGACATTCCTGATATCGACAAAATCGCAGAAATTGCCCACAAGCACGGGCTTCCACTTGTAATCGACAACACTTTCGGAACTCCTTACCTGATTCGTCCCATTGAGCACGGGGCAGACATCGTCGTTCATTCTGCCACAAAATTCCTTGGCGGCCACGGAACGACACTGGGCGGAATCATCGTTGATTCTGGAAAGTTCGACTGGAAAAAATCAGGCAAGTATGCCCCAATCGCTTCTCCAAACCCAAGCTATCATGGAATTTCCTTTGCAGATGCAGTCGGACCTGCCGCTTTCGTAACTTACATCCGGGCAATCCTCCTTCGTGATCAGGGAGCTACAATCAGTCCTTTCAATGCCTTCCTTCTTTTGCAGGGCGTTGAAACCCTTTCACTCCGTCTTGACCGCCATGTGGAGAACACAAAAAAGGTCGTTGAGTTCCTGAAAAATCATCCGAAGGTTCAGAAAGTGAATCATCCTTCTTTGGCTGACCATCCTGACCACGCCCTTTACCAGAAATATTTCCCCAATGGCGGAGCTTCAATCTTTACCTTTGAAATTAAGGGCGGAAAAGAAGCTGCCTGGGCTTTCATCGACAATCTTAAGATTTTCAGCCTGCTTGCCAATGTGGCTGATGTTAAGTCACTTGTAATTCACCCGGCTACGACAACTCATTCTCAGCTCAACGAGGCCGAGCTTGCTGACCAGGGAATCACTCAGAGCACAATTCGTCTTTCAATCGGTACTGAACATGTTGACGACATCATTGCAGATTTGGAAAATGGATTTAGCGCTGTAAAATAAAACAATGCCGCTAAGGCGGATTTAAGAGGAGAAATATATGGCAAAAATTTACAAAACATCGGATGAGCTTATCGGTCACACACCGCTTTTGGAACTTTCGCATATCGAAAAAGAATTCAATCTTGAAGCAAAAGTCATTGCAAAGCTTGAATACTTTAATCCGGCCGGAAGCGTAAAAGACCGTGTCGCAAAGGCAATGCTTGATGATGCCGAGGCAAAAGGAATCCTAAAAGAAGGCTCAACAATCATCGAGCCGACTTCTGGAAATACTGGAATCGGATTGGCTTCTGTTGCGGCTGCCCGTGGATACAAGGTAATAATCGTAATGCCAGAGACTATGAGCGTTGAGCGCCGTCAGCTTATGAAGGCTTATGGAGCCGAGCTTGTCCTTTCTGAAGGCTCAAAGGGCATGAAGGGGGCAATCGCAAAGGCCGAGGAAATTAAGGCTGCGACTCCAAACAGCTTTATCGCAGGTCAGTTCGTGAACCCGGCAAACCCTAAGGCTCATTTTGAAGGTACAGGCCCTGAAATCTGGGAAGATACGGACGGAAACGTAGATGTTTTCGTTGCCGGTGTTGGAACGGGCGGAACCGTAACTGGTGTCGGACAGTTCCTTAAATCTAAAAATAAAAATGTAAAAATCGTGGCCGTTGAGCCAAAGTCTTCCGCAGTGCTTTCAACTGGTGTTGCGGGAGCTCACAAGATTCAGGGAATCGGAGCAGGCTTTGTTCCTGATGTCCTTGATACAAAAGTCTATGACGAGATTATCGCTGTTGAAAACGATGACGCATTCAAGACTGGCCGTCTGGTCGGCGTAAAAGAGGGCGTTCTGGTCGGCATTTCTTCTGGTGCGGCTCTCTGGGCTGCTATTGAGGTTGCAAAGCGACCGGAAAACAAGGGCAAAAATATCGTTGTTCTCTTGCCGGATACTGGCGACCGCTACCTTTCAACGGCTTTGTTCGCAGATTAAGATAATGGGCTAGGGATTGTAGCACCGCACATAGTGCGTTCCGAAGCGTAGCGAAGGAATAAAGCGATAGCGGAAGTGCGAAAAGCCAAGCGAGCACGACAACTAGAGTGCTCGCGACCGGCACGAAGTGACGGTCGCTCCCAAAAATTTGTAATTTTTAATACCTTGTGCTATACTAGGTTGAAAGATTTTCTAGTTAGCACGAGGTTTTTTTTATGATTGTTTCTACACGCGGGCGATATGCCCTCAGAGTTTTGATTGATTTGGCTGAACATGGCGAAGAAGAAAGAATTCCGCTAAAAGATGTTGCCGAGCGCCAGGCAATTTCCCAAAAATACATTGAGTCGATTATGACTTTGCTTTCAAAAAACGGTTTCGTAGACGGAGTTCACGGAAAGGGTGGCGGATACAAGCTCAACCGTGCTCCTGAAGATTATCGTGTCGGCGATATTCTTCGCCTCACTGAGGGAACTTTAGCCCCTGTTGCTTGTCTTGAAACCGGAGCTGAGCTTTGCCCTAAAAAGGCTGAGTGCCGCACAATCGGAATGTGGACCAAGCTGGACGAGCTTATTGAAGGCTATCTTGATTCCGTGACCGTGCGGGATTTGATGAAAAATAATAATCCACAGATTAGCACAGATTAGCACAGATCGTGTTTTTAATAATTGATGTGTGTTTATTCTTTCGCTATAATAGTGGGACTTTAATTTTTAAGGAAAAGAAAATGGCAGAAAAAGATTTGTGTCCTTGTGGCTCTGGAAAAAAATACGGTGAATGTTGTGAGCCAATCATCAAGGGAAGCTCAAAAGCTCCAACGGCAGAGGCTTTGATGCGTGCCCGTTACACTTCTTATGTAAAGCAGGAAATTGATTTCATCATCAATTCTTGCGAAGAGGGCGAGAAGATTGCAGAGATTGACCGAAAGGCAACTGAAGACTGGGCAAAGAATTCAACATGGCATGGCCTCAAAATCCTGCGCACTGAAAAGGGTGGCGAGAGCGACGAAGAAGGAATCGTCGAGTTCGAGGCAACTTACACTGACAAGGGCGGCCTCAGGGATGTTCATCACGAGGTTGGCTACTTTAAGAAAGTGAATGGCGAATGGCTTTATTCTGTCGGCAGCGTAAAACCAATGACAGTCGTTCGTGAAGGCGCAAAAATCGGCCGCAATGATCCATGTCCTTGCGGAAGCGGAAAAAAATACAAGAAGTGCTGCGGTAGATAATCAGATAATGTCACAGTCAATTACAGGCTTTCATGCCATCGAAGAGAAAGTTCGCTCTGCCTGCGAAAGCGGCAAAATCGAGGGGCTTTCTCTTTATTATTCTAAGATTGGTCCTCGCGTAAAGAAGATTCTCGATGTCGCAAAGACAGCCGGAATCCCATGCAGCCAGTGCGACAATAAAATGCTTGATTCCCTGGTGCAGGCTCTTCCGGAAGTTGCCCGTGACCATCGGGGCATTGTCCTTTCTGCGGAAGGCCAGAATGCCTCAACTTCAAACGAGGTGAATTTTGACACCTGGATTGCCCAGGCCGCTCTTTCAGAAGAAAATTCCACGATTCTCGTGCTTGACTCAATCACTGATCCTCATAATGTGGGTGCCATCCTGCGTTCCTGCGACCAGTTCGGCGTAAACCTTGCTATTATGCCAAACCGCAACAGCGTGAACAATGTCAACGAGAATGAAATAATCGCCCGCAGCTCTGCTGGAGCCAGTGCCTATGTGCCTTTCTGTGTGGCCAAAAACCTTAACCGGGCCGTGCAGAAAATCAAGGAAGCGGGCTTCTGGGTTTACGGAGCTGATGCCGGTGGCGAGAGCGTTCAGAACTTTTCTTTCCCCGCAAAAACCTGCATCATCATGGGCAGCGAGGGAAGTGGAATCAGCCGTTTGCTTGAAGAGCAGTGTGACTCCATCGTCTCGATCCCGACCTGTGGCAAAATCGACAGTCTGAATGTGTCGGTTGCGACAGGCGTCCTACTTTACGAGAGATACAGGCAGTCATTATGATTTCTTTGACATATCTTCTGACGGTTTTTCTTGCCGTCTTCGTCGCAGAGATGGGGGACAAGACCCAGCTCCTTTTGATTGCGATGGCATCAAAGTATAAAGTCCGTGATATTCTGATTGGAACTACGGCCGCAATTTTACTTCTCAATGCCCTTGCAGTCCTTGCGGGCGGACTTTTGAACGAATTTTTGCAGAGCCATCTCTGGCTGGTCAAGCTGATTGCCTGCCTTGCTTTCTTTTACTTTTCGGTCACATCCCTCTTAAAGGATGGCGGAGAGGAAGAGTCTTCTGGCAGCAAAATCAAATTTGCCCCTCTGGCTGTTTTCTCTATCTTCTTTATTGCCGAATTCGGCGATAAAACACAGCTTACGGCAATCACTTTTGGAGCCACGAACGGCCTTAACGCAAATGCAATCGGAATCTGGCTGGCTTCATCCCTGGCTCTTCTGATTGCCGACATAATCGGGCTTTGTCTGGGCTATTTTCTCCACGGAAGGACTCCTGACAGGTTTTTCAATCTTCTTGCCTTTGCTGTTTTCGCTGTCTTTGCTTTCGTCAATTTGTACACTGTGATTGATTCCCTTGGTGCCTATTCCCTTATGGTTCCCCTTTTTATCTCTGTGGGAGTTGTTTTTACGGCGGTCTGTGCTATAATTTTACTGAAAAATCGTAAAAAGTAGGGGGCTTCTATGTTTCACATCACGACTAACAAAACCGAAGAATCCTGGTCCAGAGCTGACATCCGCAATGCGGCTCCCAGTGCAGACTCCAAAGAAATTCTAAATAGAATTAACATTCAGGCAAGTGAGGCAATGCCTTATTCAACGGCCATCGATTTCATCAAATTGCAGCTGGCAACCTGGCGTCGTTTTTACAAGGAAGATGACAAGGTTCAGACTGAAGAGACATTTACGGCCGAAAACAAGAAGGTTACGCAAATAAAAAGCCTGAATATCGTTTACTATGTTCGCCAGCTTGATTCCGAGCACATTAAAGTGACCGGCGGTTTCTACGACACAATCAAAGATTCATGCAAAAAACTCTTTGAGGAACTTGAGGCTCAGGTGAAGCAACTTAAAATTCCCACAGAAGAAAATAAAGGCAATCCCAAAAAAACAGAAAATAAGAGTGGTGAAGAAGAATTTGTAGAAATGCTTGAAGAGGCAAATTAGGGCGTTGCCTGCCTTGCGGCAGGCCGGGCTTTCCGCGGTTCCGTGCTTACGCACTCCATTCCTACGCTTTCGCTTCGGAACGGCTGGCGCCGCCGCTCCAATCCCTAACGCTCAAGCCTTATGCCATCAATTTTTTGACAGTCTCAGCGATTTTTTCGTCTTTGCAGTCTCTGAAGAATAGCTCGCCGAACTTTTCGCCTGCGAAGGCTCCTTTTACCAAATCTTTGTCGAGGGACTCAAGAATTTCAACGAAAGGCTTGAATGCCTTTTCTCGAACGCCGTCAAGGATTTTTTTGTTTCGCTGCTCAGGCTCTGCACGCTCTCGTGGGTAGCCCTGGCCGCTTGGCTCGCAGAAAAGCTTCTCAAAGATGTATTCGAGGTTGAGGTCTCCGCCCCAGCCAAAACCAAGTGCAAAAGGAATTGAGATTGCGTTTCCGTCGTTAATCTGAGCGAATGTGTAAGCATCGAGTGGGGTTGCGACATGGCCGCAGATTACGCCAGGGAAGCTGTTGAGGGCGAGCATTGCACCTTCACCTGTTCCACAGCCTGTGATTACATAGTCAACAGCCTTAGAGTTGAGCAATGTTGCGGCTAAGATTCCGTTCTGAACATAAGTAAGTGAAGGAGACTCAGCGGAGTACATTCCGTAATTTACGACTTCAAATCCGTGGGCATCAGCAACTTTTTTGAGAGCCTTGTAAATCACTTCGTTTTTTGCCGCCTGAGAATTTTCATTGATAAGTGCGATTTTCATATAAACTCCTAAAATATTGATTATCTATTTTATCAGAAAACAGGGAATATAACCACATGTCAGGCAGATGGCAGGATAAATTTTCAGAAAGTTATAGACATATTTTGTGTTTTTATATATAGTAACCATATGACAAAGGCGTCGTAAATAAAGGGCTATTGTTGTGTCCGCTTGGATTCATTGTGGCTTTTTGTTTATGACGCCTTTTTTGTTTCCGTGTGAAGCAATAAAAATGACGCCAGAATAGGAGAAAAAAATGGCAATCAAAGAATTTAACGTTAAGAACGCTTATTGTAAGCGCGTTTGGGACGAGCTCAAAACTCGTTATGCTGACCAGGAGCACTTCCTTCAGGCAGCAGGTCTCGTTTTGGAGACTCTTTCACCGGTCGTTGACACAATGCCTGAGCTTGAGAACACAGCTGTTCTTGAGCGCTTCGTTGAGCCAGAGCGCATCATTATGTTCCGTGTTCCTTGGACAGACGATCAGGGAAAACCTCATGTAAACCGTGGTTTCCGCGTTCAGTTCAACTCTGCAATCGGACCTTACAAAGGAGGCTTGCGCTTCTCTCCAGAGGTTGGTCTTGACGTTCTTAAATTCTTGGGATTCGAGCAGGTTCTCAAAAACTCTTTGACAACTCTCCCAATGGGCGGCGGCAAAGGTGGTTCTGACTTCGACGGTCACGGAAAATCAGACGGCGAAATCATGCGTTTCTGCCAGAGCTTCATCACTGAATTGTACCGCCACATCGGTGCTGACACAGACGTTCCAGCTGGCGACAAAGGCGTTGGTGGAAAAGAAGTTGCTTACATGTTCGGTCAGTACAAGAGAATCACAAACCAGTTCACTGGCGTTTTGACTGGTAAAGG
>DGTW01000363.1 GCA_002393835.1 Treponema sp. UBA4326 | reverse complement strand
CGTCCATCACTTTTTCGCTCCATTCAATCAGGGAGACGCCATTTCCGTAAATTAAATCCTCGACTCCCAGATTGATGAAGTCATCTCCACCTTCCAGACGGTAGACATCCATGTGATAGAGGGGAAGTTTGCCTTCGTATTCGGAGATGAGACAAAAAGTGGGGCTTGTTATTTCTTCTTTTATGCCAAGGGCGCGGGCAATTCCCTTTGTTATTGTCGTTTTTCCTGCCGCAAGAGTGCCCTGCATGGCGATTATGTCACCTTTGGTAAGCATTGAGCCAATTTTTTCGCCCAGCTTAATAGTTTCTTCTGCGGAATTTGTATGAAATGTTAAGGACACGGAAGTACACCTTCATCGTCAGCTTTTAAGATATAGGTTTTGAGGGCCGACTTAACCGGAATGAGAGGATAGTCAATGTCTTCGCCCGGAGCAATATCCACATATAGCATTTTGTCGCCAAGAGGACCAGTCTCTATGGTAAATGAGATTTTTATGTCTATTGTTTTAGAAAGCATCTGCAGCTTTGCTACGGCTTCATAATTGCGGCGGTAGTAAATGTAGCTCGGATCTGGGACGATTTGATTTAATTCTAAAACCTGCATAGTTTAAAATAACCTATAAAATGTCTTCCGTCAAGCTAAATTTCAGTCATCGAATTTGCTGACCATAGCCTGAATTCTGTTTACTGCCTTCACATCAATCTTTAAGAATCGTATGTGAAGAATGAAAATACCATCGCTGCGTTTTGTCGTGCGGACAATGGTTCCGATTGCGTGATCCCTCTGTTTTTTGTTCAGTAGACCGTCTATGTATATGTGCTGGTCAGCCTTGATTGGAAGTTTTGCAATCAAACGGCATCCGCCCGTAGATATATCCTCGATTACGCCCTCATAGGCTTTTTCTGAGGGAATATACCTTACTTTTTCTTTTTTGCCCTCGTTCTCCACCAGAACCTTTACCGAGTGGAAAGCGCATGGAACATTTATTTCGGCTCGTTCCTGCTCTCGCTTTTGGAGTGGCGAAATCTTGTCCGAATGTACGATGGCCATTTGATTTTCGCCGTTCTTGCCAGTCTGGTAGCGGATGACCCTGGTCTCAAGATTGTAGGGGGCTCCGTCCTCAAGCTCAAAAATGAGGTTGATTTTTTCCCAGGGCTTTGGAAATTCCTCGCTTCTGATTGTCTGGG
The DNA here is from genome assembly GCA_002393835.1 of Treponema sp. UBA4326. Lineage (GTDB taxonomy): Bacteria > Spirochaetota > Spirochaetia > Treponematales > Treponemataceae > Treponema_D. Next base: position 1,587 of record DGTW01000363.1, on the reverse strand, counting down.
GAATGTCAAGGATAATGGCCTCATTATTATTATCGACCATATTCAGCTTATGATGAAATCCTTTTGCCACTGTGAGTGTGAAAATAGTATTGACAGCAATGTTTTTGGAATTCTTTATGAGAATTTGCTGTCTGAAAACCTTGAAGACCTTCTTTTGAAGCGCAAAAAGATAAGTTTTTCCGACTTCGTTTCCTTCCCTGTCGAAAACAAGAAACTGCTCCTTGAAAAGGTCGTGCATTGTCCCGTAGTCATGGACCATGAATCGGATGTTTGGAGTTCTGTTGGCCTTGCAGATAAGGGCCAGCACGTCTTTTTCTTCTTTTGCCAGCGAGCAGCGGGTGGCGATTTCGTTTATGTCTCCCGCAGATGTGGGGCGGTTCTTTTTCTTTTCCAGATATTCAGGTGAATTAAGATAGCCTGTGATGAGCCGGGAGATAAAATATACGACGGAAATCAGCACGATGATTGCGGCAAGTATGAGAATTATCGTAAAAACATTTACCTCAAGGCGGGCTTGAAGGGGTGAGCCAGAAATAGAACCCATTATAATTCCTCTATCGTTTTTGCGATGGAAAGAAGCCTGGGGCTTATCTCGTATTCAGCCAGGTCTCCCATCAGAACAGTGTCCTTTGTGGCGATTGCCTGCTCAAAATCATTTAGAATTTGGGAGAAGTCCTGGAAGAATTCGTTTATGTTTTTTCCATCTATGCTGATTTTTTTGTAAACCTCAGTGAAGAGGGCAGAAAGAGCCGCCGTGTGACAAAATTTCTCTATGAAATCAGCCAGCTTTGCTATAAGCACCGTGGCCTCCTTGTCTTTTCCAGCCTGAAGCTTTACCGGCAGTTCCAGAAGCTGGTCGGAAAGCTCATGGCATTCTTTTTTTTGTCCGGCGAATGAAGCGAGTATTTCTTCTTTTGTTACGATTACAAGCTCTAGCTTGGTATCGTCTTTTATCGGCTGGTCAAATATTCCGTCGAATTCATCTGCCCCGATGTTTTTACCGTTGAGGCAGATGTTTATTGTCGTGGCATTGTTTTTTTCGCATTCTTCTTCAAAAGACTTGAGTACGTCGCCAATGGTCTTTTCATTTTCGAGAGTGATATCAATTTTTTCGTTGTTTACATAAAGTTCCATAAAAATTCCTTTTTTTTAAATCCTTCCGGAAGATTGTCCCGGAAAGTTTTAAGGACTCGGGTGAAGGCAAAATTGCTTTGCTCCTAATCCATTATACTACTGTTTTCCGCCATTTGCAAAATTACTTACGGTATTTGACTGGGCGTTGAGGCTGTTCAGTGTGCCCTCCATTTGACCGTATTTGCTCCTGAGCTGGGCCTCTTTTGCGCTTATCTGGTTTTCAAGCCGCCTTATATTCGTCTCTGAGGCTTTCACTTTCGTGTCGATTCCCTTGTTTTTCGTTGCTATTATGCCGCCGCTCTGAACCCAGCTTGTAAGCTGCTTATCGATTGCATAGCCGATTCCCGAGTCGATTATAAGGTCTCCGTCCGAATCGTAGCCGAAAAGATTTTTGATTTCGTCCATATTCTCGTCCAGAGCACTGTCTAGCTTTTTTTCATCGATTTCAAGGTA
>DGTW01000001.1 GCA_002393835.1 Treponema sp. UBA4326 | reverse complement strand
AAAAAGCTGAACGTCCTCTCCGGCGGCGAGCGTGTCCGCTGCATGCTCTCCAAAATGATGATCTCCGGCGCGAACGTGCTGATCTTCGACGAACCGACCAACCACCTGGACATGCACTCAAAGGATGTTCTTCTGGAAGCCCTCAAAGACTTCGGCGGCACGGTGATTTTCGTCAGCCACGACAGGGGCTTTATCGAAGAACTTTCAACCCGCGTTCTGGAACTGAAACCTGGCCATTTCCGCACCTTCCCCGGCGACTACCGCTACTATATTGAAAGAGTGAGCAGTGAGGAGTTAGAAGTTAGGAGTGAGAAGTTAGGAGTTAGCAGTGAGCAGGGAGCAGTTAGCAGTGAGAAGTTAGGAGTTAGGAATTCAAAGGGGGAAGTCTCCCCCTCGCTCCAGAGAGCTGCGCCCTCTTCCGCTACCCCCTCTAACGGGGATTCTCCCCGTAACGCCCCTAACAGCCCTAAGTCTGATGCCCGCCTTTCTTACGAAGAGAAAAAGAAGCTGGAGGCAGAGCGGCGCAAGGCTGAAAAGAAGGTTTCTCAAATCGAAGAAGAGATTGCCAGAATCGAAGAAGAAAAACAGAGCGAGGAAAACAAAATGGCAGACCCGGAAGTTTACTCAAACGGCGAGAAGGCAAAGGCTGTTCAGGCAAAAATCGCTCAGCTTTCCCAAAAACTTGACCAGCTTAACGAGCAGTGGGAAGAAGCGGCCATGGCACTGGAAGAATTTTAGCGCCGTAATTTTTTCTATTAAATATTTCCGATTCATGTTATACTGTCCGTAAGGAGAATTTCGGACTTATGGAAAAAAAGCGATTCGGCATTATGGGAGTTACTTTTACGGGAAGCGTGTTTGTATTGCTTATCCTCGTTTTCGGAACTCTCTGGACTGGAAAGACCTCCAGCATCGATACAGAAAAAGCCGTCCGCAATGTCAGCCTCCTCTACCTTGACGAGCTTGCAACCCGCCGCGAGCAGGTCGTTGCAGGAAAACTCGCCGACTATATAAGCGATCTTGATGTAGCCATCGGCCTTCTTGAAAAATCCGACCTCTCTTCCGTGTCAAAATTACAGTCATACCAGGCCCGCATGAAGCAGCTTTACGGTCTTGAAAAATTCGCTTTTGTCGATACCAACGGATTGATTTATACATCCCGTGGAAACAGAAATGACATCGACCTTTACAACTTTGACTACAAAACCCTTGCCGAGCCGGAAATCTCCATTAAAAATTCCCAGAGCTCCAACAGGACGGTTATCATCGCTTCCCCGGTAGACCACCTTCCCTTTAACGGCCAGTCACTGGTGGTCTGCTTCATGGAAATCAGCATGAACCGCCTGCTTGAAGGTTTTTCCCTCCAGATGGGTCAGGGAGGCCGGGTAACAACCTTCTGCAATATTTACACTCAGGAAGGTTTTCCCCTCACAAATGAAGTGCTGGGTGGAAGCGCCTCAGAAAACAGTCTTTTTTCAGCCCTAAAGGCAGCCTCATTTGAAAGCGGTTTTTCAGTAGAAAAACTTCACGAGGATTTCATCCACCGCAAGGAAGGCGTCGTTTCTTTTACATACAAGGGCATCCTTGACACCATGTACTATGTTCCTATCCACAATACAAACTGGATGCTCACATACCTTATCAGGGAAAGCGTCATTTCTGACCAGATTTCTTCCATATCATCAGGGATAATCTACCGAAGTTTCATCATGTCCCTTCTTGTGGCTGCTATTTTAATTACACTTTTCGTACTGATGTTCAGGCAAATGAAAAAAACAGCCAGCATTACCCTTCAAAAGGAAATAGCAGAGGCAGAAAACCGTGTACAGCAGCAGGAACTTGAAGAACAGCTGGCCCTGCAGCAGCAGATTGCCCGGCAGGAAAAAAAGCGCAACGAACAGGCGGGAATGATTACAGCCCTTGCAAGCGACTACCGCAGCGTCTACTACCTCGACCTTACGAGCGGAATCGCTACCTGTTACCGCAAGGACGACACCGTCTCAACTCCATTTAAACCCGGTCAGTCCATTCCATTCTTTGAGACATTTGCAGGCTATTGCGAAAAATATGTTCTTCCTGACTATAAAGAAAAATTTCTCTCTTTCATTACCCCGGAACGAATCAAGGAGTCAATCGGCAAGGCAAAAATCATTTCCCTTCGCTACATGGTCAAAAGAGATGATAAAGAAACCTATGAAATGCTCAAAATGGCAGGAGTCAGAAACGAAGAAGACTCTGACAGCCCGATCAACATCGTAGGATTTGGCTTCACCGACATTGACGAGGAGATGAGGGATTCCCTTGCAAAAAATCTGGCTCTCTCCGATGCCCTGAAAACTGCGGAAGAAGCAAGCAAGGCAAAAACCCTCTTCCTTTCAAATATGAGCCATGAAATCCGCACGCCCATGAATGCGATTATCGGTCTTGACAGTCTGGCCCTGCACGAAAAAGATTTGTCTCCAAAAACCCGTGACTATCTTGAGAAAATCGGCTCTTCAGCAGAACATCTTCTGAGCCTTATCAATGACATCCTTGACATGAGCCGCATTGAGAGCGGCCGCCTTGTTATCCGCAATGAGGAATTCGCCCTTTCAAAACTTCTGGAACAGGTGAACACAATTGCAAACGGCCAATGCAGCGAAAAAGGTCTGGACTATAACTGCCACATAAACGGTCATTTAGACGATTTCTACATAGGCGACAACATAAAAATCCGCCAGATTCTTATAAATATTCTGGGAAATGCGGTAAAATTCACTCCGAAAGGCGGAAAAGTTGACCTTACGGTCGAAAAAACGGCCGGATTCGACGGAAAAACATCCCTGAAATTCCTTATTTCCGACAACGGAATCGGAATGAGCAAAGAATTCCTGCCCAAGCTTTTTGAAGCTTTCAGCCAGGAAGACACCTCAGCCGCCAGCAAATACGGCTCTTCCGGTCTGGGTATGGCAATCACAAAAAACATCGTGGAGATGATGAACGGAAAAATCGAAGTCGAAAGCGAAAAAGACAAAGGAACTACATTCTCCGTTACCCTGACACTGCAGGATTCAGAACGAAAAGCTGTCCCGGACGGTGAAATCGAAATCAATGTCAGCGAGCTTTCCGTTCTTATCATTGATGACGATGAAGTGGCGGCAAAACACGCCAAACTGGTACTGGAAAAGGCCGGCATCCTTGCAGAAATTGCCCTTTCAGGCCCTGAGGCTGTGGAAATGGCAAAAGTCCGTTATGCCCGCCGCGAAGCCTACAATCTAATAATCGTAGATTGGAAGATGCCTGAAATGGACGGCGTTGAGACTACCCGCCAAATCCGCAGGGCAACCGGTGATGAAAGCGCAATCATTATCCTTACAGCCTACAACTGGGACGACATTCTGGAAGAGGCTCTTTCCGCCGGAGTAGACAGCTTTATCGCCAAACCAATTTTCAGCGGCACCCTCCTCGAGGAATTCAAAACCGCCCTCAAAAAGAAGCAGACTGAATCTGCAGAAAAAAAGAAAAAAACAAGCCTTGCAGGAATGCGGGTTCTGCTGGCCGAGGACATGGAAGTAAACGCTCAGATTATGATAGAAGTTCTCAAAATGCGTGAAATTGAAACGGAACATGCACAAAACGGCAAAATCGCCCTGGAAATGTTCAAATCCCATGAGGAAGACTATTACAACGCTATACTCATGGATATGCGGATGCCTGAAATGGACGGGCTTGAAGCCACTGTGGCAATCAGAAAACTTGACAGGGCTGACGCAAAGCAGATTCCAATTATCGCCCTTACAGCCAATGCCTTTGATGAGGATGTGCAGCGGAGTTTGCAGGCAGGCTTGAATGCACACCTAAGCAAGCCCGTTCAGCCTGATGTGCTTTTTGAGACTCTGGAAGGACTGCTGTAATCCCGATTCTCCTTATTCCGGCTATTATATTTGATATTTTTCGCTTGCTTATACTAAAAGCATAGTTCATAATTAAAGAGTTGCAGAAAATATAAAAATCAAGAGGCGTTACTATGTGGAATTATAGTTTCATTCTCCCGGATTTTATCATTCTCTTTACTTTCTTAGTTTTCTACTTTGCTCATCCGAGACTTCCGATAAAATTAAACAAAAGGTTTCTTCAAATTTTAATCACTAATATTCTTGTTCTCTTTTTAGATGTTACATCTTCCCTCACTCTGGAGAATCCCGAATATTTTTCAGTTTTTTTCCTCCGCTTCATCACATCTGCTTTTTTTATTACCTTTCTCCTGCGGATATTTTCTTTTTTTATTTTTGTCGAAGATGTGCTAAACCTGCATTTTCCCGAAAAAAGGCTCAGAAGCCTTATAAAGCACTCGGTTTTCATTATTTCTGAGCCCATTGCCATCGCAAATCTTTTCACCGATACGATTTTTTCAATTTCGCCGGAATCTGTCTATGCCCGTTTTAAATTTTACAATATCCTCTATGTCTGTGCGGGCTATTATCTCGCCCTGACATTTATCATACTTTTCAGGCAGCGGAAAAACATTTCCAAATATGATTTCTTTTCGGCACTGGCTTTTAATGCAGTGCTGGTTCTGGGCTATACGCTCAGATACTTTTTCCCAAAAATTCTCATAATGAATCTCTTTTCCCTGCTCGCGATTATCATTATTTTCATAACTTTTGAAAATCCCATTTACTTTCTTTCCTCAAAGGCAAAGGCCTTCAACAAAAAAGCCCTTCATGCCATTCTAAAAGAATATGAAGGCAAAAAAAATCCCCTGATAATCGCTTTTATAATCCATAACTACAATGAACTTAGGGAAATTTACAGTCCTGCGCAGATGGATCAGGGAATTTTCATGATTTCAACTTTTCTGATGAAAAAATACCCACGCCTGCTGCGTTTTTACCTCAGGGACGGTCAGTTTGCGCTGATAGGCAGCAATAATTCTCAGTCTGACAAAATAAGGGAAGAAATTTCCCAAAGATTCTCACAAAGCTGGTGTGCTGAAAGCGATGTGGACCTTTACCTTGAAGCTAAATTCGTACAGTTCGCCTCAAATCTTGATTTCAGCAACTCAAAGAAGATTTCAAATGCCCTGCTGTCAGCTTTAAAAGAAACGGAAAATCTTGAATCCGTAAACATTCTTATCACAGATGAGACCCTCAAAGGAATCGAAGAGACTACACGGATAAAGCGAGCCGTAGAATATGCCGTTGAGAACAATTCCGTGGAGATGTTCCTGCAGCCCCTCATGGACAGCAAAGATTACAAACTGGCTGGCGCTGAGGCTTTGGCCAGAATCCGTGACGAAAAGGGAAATTTGATTCCGCCAGGTCTTTTTATCCCAATTGCAGAGAAAAACGGTCGCATAAACAGCATGGGCGAGCAGATGTTTGAATCTGCCTGTAAATTTATCCACGAGCATGACATAGTCAAAATGGGAATTTCATGGATTAATGTAAATCTTTCACCGATTCAGTTCCTGAGGCCTGATTTAAACAAACGCTTTTCTAAAATTCTCGAAAAATATCAGGTTGATGCCGAAAAAATTCACCTTGAAATTACCGAAGAGTCCATGATTGATTATGCACTCCTTCAAAAACAGATTCAAACCATGCGGTCTTCTGGCTTCCAGTTTGTCCTTGACGATTACGGAAGCGGCTATTCTAATGTAAGCAGGCTTAAACGCTGTCCTTTTATAAATGTCAAGCTGGATATGGAAATAGTGCGGGATTATTTCAATGCTCCTGATAAGATTCTTCCCACAATGGTTCAGACCTTCAAGCAGATGAATTTCACGGTTACGGCAGAGGGAGTTGAAACACTGGAAATGGTTGAGTCCATGAAAAATATCGGCTGTGATTTCCTTCAGGGCTATTATTTTTCAAAGCCGCTTCCAGCCGAAGAATTTGCGAAAAAATACGGGATTCAGTAAAATAGAATCAAAGGAGCTTTTATGAATGTTTTGGTTATTGGTGGCGCGGGCTATATCGGCTCTCATGTCGTAAAGGAATTGATGGCGAACGGCCACAAAGTCACTGTTTTTGACAATCTTTCCAGCGGCTTACGGGAAAATCTTTTTAAAGAAAACGATTTCATTTACGGCAACATTTTAATCGAACGGGATTTGGAGCTGGCTTTTGCCCGGGGCTTTGACGCTTTCGTTCACCTTGCGGCTTTCAAGGCTGCCGGCGAGTCAATGGTGGAGCCGGAAAAATACTCAATCAACAATATCACAGGCACCCTCAACATCATGAATGCGGCCGTTAAGCACAATTGCAAAATCATGATTTTCTCTTCAAGCGCGGCGACTTTCGGTGAACCGCAGTATCTTCCGATTGACGAAAATCATCCCCAGAAGCCGATTAACTACTACGGATTTACAAAACTTGAGATTGAGCGATTCATGGACTGGTATGATAAACTCCGGGGCCTCAAATTTGCGGCATTGCGATATTTCAATGCGGCCGGATACGACCCGGAAGGTATTGTCTGTGGATTGGAGCAGAAGCCAGAAAATCTTTTGCCTCGTGTTATGGAAGCAGCCCTGGGCCAGCGACAGCTTAAAATCTTTGGAACTGATTACGACACAAGGGACGGCACTTGTATCCGTGACTACATTCATGTAACTGATTTGGCCCGTGCCCATGTCATGGCCCTGGATTACATCGCAAAAAATGGCAAATCCCTCAAGCTCAACCTGGGAACCGAAAAGGGAACCACGGTCAAAGAAATTATCGATGCTGCCCGAAAAATTACGGGAAAGCCAATTCCGGCAGAAGAAGCTCCCCGCCGCCCGGGCGACCCTGCAAGCCTCTATGCAAAGTACGACCTTGCAAAAGAGCTCCTGGGCTGGGAACCGAAATATAGCGATGTAGATACCCTGGTAAGCACTACATGGAAGGCATACACTAAAAGTAATTAAATAGTGCCACACGGATACGATTTTGCTAGGCAAAATCCTTTAAAAAAGGGGCTGTCCTAGAAGTTATTAAAGACTTCAAAAAGGGCAGTCTTTTTTATGTTTAAATGAATTTTGTGGATTTTCGTTTATTGTTTTTTTTCTTAGGCGTTTATTAATCGAATCAGCTGCTTGAAATCATATCCCAGCATCAGTAATCCCCATTTAGTTTCAACTTTTTCTTTTCCCCGAAGATGAAATCGCCTGAAGCCTAAATTGCCTTTTGTCTGACCAAAGACAGTTTCACATTCAGT
>DGTW01000187.1 GCA_002393835.1 Treponema sp. UBA4326 | reverse complement strand
AGGCATTCAGTCTGATGTAGCGAAATGGGCCAGAAGGCCTTACGAAGAGTCTATCTCAAATTTCGCCCCAGCTGGAATTTTCAACTTTCTTCTCACTTACAAGCAGAATAAGGCTCTCTACGACCGAATGCTGTACATTTCCATGCTGATTAACCAGTGCAAGGGAGACAAAATCCGAAAAAAAGTGGCCAGGGAAAAGCTTTGGATGGCTCAGAGCGGAGAGGCCTATGTCTGTGACCCTGACGGCGTTTTTGCCAACAATGCAGTCCGCCAGCTGGCCTACCGCAGCCTTACCGAGGCCGAAAAACTTGTGCGTGAGTCGCAGAAAGACGGCTTTAAGGAAAGCGTTTCAAGCTATGATTATAATGGCGATGGTTTCAAAGAATATATCTGTGCCATGAAGCAGTACAATGCCTGTGTCTCCCTCTTTGGCGCTCAGATTTCAGAGCTTGACATAATCCACAATACAGGAAACTATGCTGATTCGCCCAGCCGTATCAAGCAATTTGACAAATTCGAGGACAAGTATCACAGGGGACTTTTCGTTGACCACCTTTTTTCAATCGATGAATTTTCAGAGTACAAAAAAGGAAACCCGACCGGAAGCGGAATTTTCTCCCAGGTAATTTTCAAGCAGCTTGATTTTGATGCTCACCGTCACGAAATAAAACTTTCTGGAAGCGGTACTTTTTCACCACTTAACGCAAACATCACTTTGGTCAAAAAATACATAGCGAATTCCAACGGATTTGCGATTCAGTATATCATCAAGAATGAGAGTCCCTTTGACTTAAAGGCCGTTTTCGTCGTTGAGTCTAACTATGCACAGACAGATTTTTCTTCAGTAAGGGCAAATTCATACAAGGTAGAGCTTATTGCCAGCGATGAGAAAACAGAAGTTGAAGTAAAGGATTCTCCCCGCTCTGCAAAGAAGATTTCCTACGCTCAGATTACGGATACTTCCAATGACATTTCCTTTGTCTACGAGCCCAACGAAATGTGTGACATGGTTTGTATGCCCATAATTTTCAGGCGTCCGTCATCAAAAAGCGATTCTCCGACAATTTCAGGAAACGCTTTTGTTGCATCTCTTTGCTGGCCGATAGAGCTGGAAGCCGGCAAAGAAATCGAAAAGACAATAAATTATTCGATTATAGTTCCAAAGAAAAAGAGCAAGAAGAAGTTGACCACTTAGCCAGAAAATGCAAAAACAAGCTATTTGAAAATTTATGCTTCTATGCCCTGACTGAGCTGCAAGTACATCTGGTCTGCAAGTCCGAAGCCTGCGTTTTTTGTCATCATTGTCGCATATTCGTCATAGAGCATGTCCTCGTACATGTTTTTTGCGTAGCTTGACTCGCCATCGGCCTTCATTACGGTTTTTCTCATTGATGAGAGCATCATTTTGACGACATAAGATTCCATTTCCAGTGATTTTTCGTAGAGTTTTGAAGTGCGGTCGATTGTCTTTTGCTGAACATGGGGATTAGCCTGATTTGCGGCGGCTCCATGAGGAAGGGCAGTCTTGTCGCTTTCAGCCATAAAGCTGCCGGAAAATCCCGAAGTCCAGTCGCCGTTGATGCGGCCGTCATAAGAGACCTGAGAAGAAGAAAGGTTTTTACCGATGTTTTCTTTTTTAGCAGCATCACGAAGTTCATTAACGAGAGAGTCAAATTTACCTTTCTCTGAAGAAAGTTTAGCACTGGCACTTGCTGCTTCGCCATTAGTAATTGCCGAAATACCGCCGATTGTCATAAATATTCTTCTCCTGTAAGAAAACTTTGGGGGCGTTACGGGGGCAAGGCCCACGTAGAAGGGGTAGCGGAAAACGCGTAGCGGTTGGAGCGAGGGGAAGGCTTTCCCCTTCAAAAACTCCTAACTGCTACCTGCTAACTTTTAACTATCGTTTCAAGTTTACTGCTGTTGAGAGCATTGAGTCTGTGGTCTGGATTGCCTTTGAGTTGAACTCGTAGGCTCTCTGGGCCACAATCATCTGAACCATTTCGTTCACGACGCTTACATTCGACATCTCGACGAACTTGTGCTTGGTTACGCCGAAGCCCTCAAAGCCCGGTCGTCCTGCGATTGCCTCGCCTGAAGCGTTCGTAACCTTGAAAAGATTGTCGCCGACGGCTTCAAGACCCGCGTTGTTAGGGAAGCGGTAAAGCTCAAGCTGGGCTACATCCACAGGATCATCCTGTCCGAAAATCTTCACTGAGACGCGGCCTGTGTCGTCAATGGTAAGGGTGTGGATGTCGTAGCCTTCCGGCATGATTACCTCAGGCTGAACTCGAAGTCCGTTTGAAGTGACCAGCTGGCCGTTCATGTCGATTTTGAAAGTTCCGTCCCTTGTGTAGGCGTAGCTTCCGTCATACTGCATGACCCGGAAGAAACCGTCGCCAACGACAGCTACATCAGTGTCAACGCCTGTGGCCTGGAGGGAGCCTTGTGAGAAGACGCGCTGGGTAGCCGCGACTTTTGTACCCGCACCCTGCTGGATTCCGACCGGGGTTACGGTATCTTCTGTCGCAGGAGTACCTGCCAGCTTCACATTCTGATAGATAAGATCTTCGAACTCAACCCGCTGCTGTTTGAATCCGGTTGTGTTGACATTTGAAAGGTTGTTTGAAATCGTGTCAAGATTCTGCTGCTGACCGTTCATTCCTGTTGCTGCTGTCCAAAGACTTCTTACCATATTTTTCTCCCATAAAACACTGAGTAAGCGTTGCCGTGCCTTTTTCCGGCACATGACAATATAATTATCGGAATTCAAAAATAAAATTTAACGGTGAATTTTTGAATTCCTCTATTTTTTATATCCTTTACTTTTTTACTTACTATGTTAGAATGTACTGTGAAAAATTTATCTGTTGAGGTGCGTATGAAAAAGAAAAATTTATCTCTTAGGTTTGGAATGCGGCTTGGAATTGAGATTATCGTTTTGATTGCCGTTTTGTCTATTGCCACGATATTTGCGGTTCGAAAGGGTACTGAAAAAACGTATATTTCTTCTACTACAGAACTGATTCAGGCGGAGGTTCAGGGATTGAGCTACCGCAACTCAAAATTCATGCAGCAGCTGCGTATGTACACTATGGCGGATCCTGTTCAGGAAGGGGGAAGTGCGGATGATTTAATCGAATGGATAATTTCACATCGAAAAATCCGCAGTTCTGATTTTAAAGAAATTGCTTTCTGTGATTATGAGACCGGCCTTGCGACTACAGACGAGGGGGTGACTCGGGATGTCTCGGGAACGGAATATTTTCAGTTCATGAAGAACGGCGGAAAATCCCAGTATATAAGTAATCCTATCGGAACAAGCAATGAAGATGCGGCCTATTATGTCTGCAAGTCCGTAAGCATAAACAAAAAGGCAATAGGTTTCATTTCTGGGGCGGTCTCTCATTCCCGTCTGTCAGAAGCTATTGACGCAATTAAAGTGGGCGAGAACGGCTATGCTATTCTGCTTGCCGGGGACGGAACTATTATGTCCTTCCCAAATCACGAAATAGTCATGAGGGAAAATTTTACCCGGATTAATGCCGAATATAAGGGTCTTCCGGAAATTGCCAGGTCGATGGTTGCCGGCGAAAGCGGAACCGGCTGGGTTTATGCTCCGTCAGGTGATGAGCTTATGGTCTACTCGCCTGTAAACGGCACTCCCTGGAGCATGGCTATTTGCGTTCCTTCTGCTCAGGTTTATGCTACTAGCCGCTCCCTCACATTCATCATGTTCTGTTTTGCCCTGGGAATTGCCCTTGTTTTGATTTTGACATCTGGAATTTCCGTGTACCGCATGTTGAAGCCCCTCCGCATTCTGGACAGGAATCTCAATGGAATTGCCTCTGGAAATGCCGACCTCACACAGCGAATCAAAGTTCAGTCTCATGATGACATCGGCTCTGTTACGGTAGGATTCAACACTTTCGTGGAAAAACTGCAGAATATCATGAAAGATGTAAAGGCTTCCCGCAATGATTTGAGTGATGCGGGAGCTGAAATGCACGACGGTATTTCTGAAAACACCCGTTCCGTGTCGGATATTCTTTCGAATATCGAGAGCGTTCAGAATCAAATCGGTCATCAGTCTGCCAGCGTCGACGAGACGGCCGGTGCCGTTAACGAAATCGCCTCAAATATCGAAAGCCTTGAAAGGATGATTGACACCCAGTCGAGGGGAGTCACTGAGGCTTCTTCTGCGGTAGAGGAGATGATTGGAAACATAGCCAGCGTCAACCAGTCGGTTGCAAAAATGGCCAGTTCATTTGAGGTCCTGGAAGTCAGGGCAAAGACAGGTAACGAAAAGCAGCAGGAAATGAGTGAGAGAATCGTCGAGATTGAGGGACAGTCCAAGATGCTGCAGGAGGCTAACAGTGCGATTGCCGCAATTGCCGAGCAGACAAACCTTCTTGCCATGAATGCGGCCATTGAGGCGGCTCATGCGGGGGAGGCTGGAAAGGGCTTCTCGGTAGTCGCAGATGAAATCCGCAAGCTGTCAGAGACTTCTGCCATTCAGTCAAAGACAATCGGAGAACAGCTCAACAAAATCAAGTCTTCCATTGAATCTGTCGTATCATCTTCTGATGAGACCAGTGCTACATTCACTTCTGTTTCTGAAAGCATAAAAGAGACCGACCAGCTGGTTCGCCAGATTAAGAGTGCCATGGACGAGCAGCAGGAAGGTAGCAAACAGATTGTTGATGCCCTTCGCAACATGAGCGACAGCACGGCCGAAGTAAAGACAGCCAGTGCGGAAATGAGCGAGGGTAACAAGCAGATTCTTGAGGAAGTTCGCCGCCTTAAAGATGCCACTGGTGTCATGAATGAAAGCGTAATGCTTATGGGCTCAAGTGCCATGAAAATTCGTGAAACTGGTAGCGCTTTGGACTCTATTTCTGATAAAATGAAGGCATCGATTGCCCAAATCGGCAGCCAGATTGACAACTTCAGCGTATAGACAGGTTTTTTATGTCAGAAATTACATTGCCCGAATCATTTTCGGGCGTCCATTTTCATTTTGTAGGCATCAAGGGTACCGGCATGGTCGCCCTTGTAGAGATTTTAAGTGCCCGTGGGGCTTTTATTACCGGAAGCGATGTTTCCGAGCGATTCTACACTGATGAAGTGCTGGAAAAACTCGGAATCAAGGCTCTTCCTTTCTCAGAAAAGAATGTCACGGAAAGCGTTCAGTTCGTGATTTATTCCAGCGCCTATTCCGTCGAAAAAAATCCCGACCTAATCCAGGCAAAAAAATTGGGACTGCCCATGATGCTCTATTCTGAGGCGTTGGGCGCGGTGAGCCATGCCTCCTATTCCTGTGGGGTTTGCGGCGTTCACGGAAAGACAAGTACGACAGGTCTCTGTGGCACAATCCTTAAGGAGTTGCCGCTTTCTTCCCAGGTTCTTGCAGGCTCAATCATCAAGAGTTTCGGCGATTCCTGCGTAATGACAAAGGGCCATGACTTTTTTGTGGCCGAGACCTGCGAGTATCAGAGGCATTTCATGGCCTTTGAGCCAAAAAAAATCATTCTCACCAGCGTTGAGAGCGACCATCAGGATTATTATCCCACCTATGAGGACATTCTCTCGGCTTTCGTAGATTATATCTGTAAGCTTCCCGAGGGCGGCCAGGTCATTTACTGTGCCGACGACAAGGGAGCCTGCCAGGCTGTTTCCCTTGCAAAAAAAAGGCGGGGCGACATCGAGGCAATTCCTTACGGAACATCGGCTACAGGCGATTACAGGCTTACTTTCGGCCGGGTTGAGGGGGGCCTTCATTATTTTAATGTCTCTTCCCTAGGTGAGTGTGCAATTTGCGTTCCGGGCGACCACAATGTGCGTAATGCGGCGGCGGCCCTTGCCCTTTCATGCGAGCTTTTAAAGACGAATGGCAAAAATCCCCTTGATTACATCGAAGAGCTTAAGCGGGGCCTTAAAAACTTTGCCGGAGGAAAACGACGCAGCGAAATCGTTGGCCGGGCAAAAAGTCCCCTCGGCCAGGAGGTTATCTTTATCGACGATTACGGCCATCATCCCACGGCAATAAAAACGACCCTTGCGGGCTTCCGTGAATTCTACAAGGGCCACAAAATCATCGTTGATTTCATGAGCCACACCTATACCCGGACCCAGGCTTTGCTTGAGGAATTCGCCTCATGTTTTGACTCTGCCGACAAGGTAATCATCAATAAGATTTACGGGAGTGCCCGGGAAGATGCCAGTGCGGCCAGCGTCACAGGGGAAATACTTGCCGAACATGCGAAAAAATATCACAAGGATGTTAGCTATGCCGGTGAATTTGACGAGGCAGCCGATGTGGGCTTTAAAATTCTCTCGGAGCCCAGCGGTTCTTCTTACCCCGACGGATATGTCTTCGTCACGATGGGGGCGGGGGATAACTGGAAGGTCGGAACAAAGATTCTTGGAAAACTCTCAGAGCATTCTTAAATTGAAATAAATTGAATATGCGTTATAATTAAGTAAAGAAAGCACTTTTCTGCTTTCATGAAGGCCCTTATTGGGGGCTTCATAAGGAGATTTTATGAAAATTGTAAAAAAACTGGCGATGTCACTCATGCTCATGGCAGGCTCGCTTACTTTTACGTTTGCAATTTCTGCTACAGACTTTGCAAATACTTTTTCTGCTTCCGCAGTAGATTCGATTAGCGATGGACTTGACGATTTTTCAAAGGAACTGGGCTTCTCCATTCCTCAGGCGGCCGTTCAGCAGAATGTCTATGCGGAGGCCTTTATCGGAAAAATTTTCCCGGCTGTTCCGCCGCATTTTGCCGTCGGTATTGACGCTGGCCTCACTCACCTTAACACGAGCGGACTTGCAAAGGCTGCCGACAAGCTCGGAATCAGCGGCGTAAAGGACGACTTGTACTTGCCTGTTTTCAACGCTGACATCCGTATCGGCGGCGTAATCTTTCCATTTGATGTCGGATTTTCTTTTATGACCCTTGATGTCGGTAAGCTCAATTCCATGGATGTTGATTTTACCGCCGAATACACGACTTTTGCATTCGATGTCCGATATGCCATTCTTGAAGACGGTCTTCTTTTTCCGGCAGTCTCTGTTGGCGGAGGATATTCTGTAAACAAAGGTTCTTTCGGGGCAAGCAACAGCAATGCTGAAGCAGACGTAGATTTTTCTGTTCACACTTTGTACGCCCAGGTTCAGGCTTCAAAGACCCTCAATATTCCTGTCGTAAAGATTGGCTTCACTCCCTTCATCGGCTTAAGGGGACTTATCTCTAATTACACTAACGACTGGTCTTGGAAACTTAAGGGTGCCTTTGCCACTGCTGTAAGCAATGAAGCTTTGGTTGCTCCATCAGGCAAGGGAAGTGCATCGTCAGACGGCTTCGGCGGCTTCCAGCCTCAGATTTACGGCGGTCTTGGCTTCAACTTCGGTTTCTTCCAGCTCACGGCCAGCATCTGTGCTGACTTGAGGCATGTCGGTGGCGACTCAGGCCTTTGGAGCAGTGCCTTTAGCTTCAGATTCAAGATGTAATCAGATTGTCTATCTTCTGAAACTGTGTCATAATGAGCCATGTCGTTTTATTCGGCATGGCTTTTTTTTATAGGAATTAAAAATGAAAAAATCTAATAATACATTCGTTTTTGCTGGAGGCGGAACCGGGGGGCATATTTACCCGGGGCTGGCCGTCTGTGATGAGCTTCGTTCTTTGGCAGAAAAAAACAATCAGAAAATAAAAATTATCTGGCTCGGTAATTCAAGTGGAATGGATAAAAATCTGGTGGAAAAATCTGGCAGCGTTGACCTTTTTGTCGGAATTCCCAGCGGAAAACTGAGGCGATATTTTTCTCTGAAGAATTTCAGTGACCTTTTCAAAATCTTTGCGGGGCTGGTAAAATCATTTTTCGTGCTGCTCAGGCTGCGGCCTGCCATTCTTTTCTCTAAGGGGGGCTTCGTCAGCGTTCCTCCCTGCGTGGCGGCTCGTTTTTTGCGGATTCCTGTTTTCACCCATGAGTGCGACTTTACGCCGGGCCTGGCTACAAGATTGAATTCAAAATTCGCCTCAAAAATCCTCGTCTCTTATGATGAGACAAAGTTTTTCCTGCCTAAAGAAAAACGAGAGCTGGCAGTCGTAACGGGAAATCCTGTCCGCCCAGTTTTCTACAATACCAATCCTGAAGAAGGCCGGCAATTCCTTTTCAGCGAACGAAGTGACTACGACCCAGAAAAGCCCCTGCTTCTTGTTCTTGGCGGAAGTTTGGGTGCCCATCAGATAAATGAGCTTGTCGCAGATAACCTCGACTGGCTGGCTGAGCGCTTTAATGTTGTCCATCAGTGCGGGGCAAAAGATGCCAATTCTATGCCAAAAAATCATCCGGGTTATTTCTTACATCCATTCATTTACAAGGAAATGAGTGATGTAATTTCGGCGGCTGACATAGTTTTAAGCCGGGCGGGTGCAAACTCAATCTGGGAGTGTTCTGTCCTTGGAAAGCCAATGGTACTCATTCCCTTGTGCGGCTCTGGAACTCGTGGCGACC